>CADBUH010000076.1 GCA_902797775.1 uncultured Erysipelotrichaceae bacterium
ATGACATTGACTATGATGAGTATGAAGAATACTACGATGAGGATAATAACTAAGAATGCCTAAAAAAATTCCTATGAGACGATGTGTCATAACCCATGAACAATTCCCTAAAAAAGAACTTTTAAGAATTGTTAGAACTCCAGAAGGAGATGTAAAAGTTGATGTAACGGGAAAGATGAATGGGCGTGGTGCATATATCAAGAAAGATATTGAGGTTATGAACCTTGCAAAAAAGAATAAAGCTCTAGAAAGAGCTCTTGAAGTTTCAATTCCAGAGGATTTTTGGATTGAATTAGAGAATGTATTGAAATAGAAAGGGAGGGATGCGTACAGAAATTTAACTTTAAAAGAAAGGAGAATTGGTATGCCAGCAAAGAAAACAAACAAACCAAATAATAAGAAAACAACAAATAAAAAGGACAACCGTCCTCAACCAAATACTAATAAGAATAAACCACAGATTACTGAAATTACATATTCGGATGGAATTACCGTAGGTCAATTAGCGAAGAAGATTGATCGTAATGCAAGTGATATTATTAAAGTTCTTTTCATGGAAGGAAAGATGGTAACGATTAATAGTGAACTTGATGATGATTTGGTTATGGCGGTATGTTTGGAATATGAGATTGAACCTATTAAAGTCAAAGAACATGAGGAAGATAGTCTTGAAGATGAAGAATTAGATAAAGAAGAAGACTTAAAAGAACGTCCTCCTGTTGTAACGATTATGGGTCACGTTGACCATGGTAAGACTACCTTGCTTGACTCAATTCGTAAGACAAAAGTTGTAGAAGGAGAAGCAGGTGGTATTACACAAGCGATTGGTGCATACCAAATTGAAGTTTCTGGACGCAAAGTTACATTCCTAGATACACCAGGACACGAAGCCTTTACAGCGATGAGAGCACGTGGTGCGAAGGTTACGGATGTCGCTGTTATTGTAGTAGCTGCAGATGACGGTGTTATGCCTCAAACAAGAGAAGCGATTGACCACGCAAAGGCAGCAGATGTCCCAATGATTATTGCGGTTAATAAAATTGATAAACCAGACGCAAATCCTGACCGTGTAAAAAATGAATTAGCGGAATTAGGAATTATGCCAGAAGAATGGGGTGGAGATACAATCTTCGTTAATACTTCTGCAAAAGCAGGACAGGGTATTCAAGACTTATTAGAAACCATTTTAACGGTAGCGGATGTTCAAGAATTAAAAGCGAATCCAAATCGTTTATCAACCGGTACGGTTATCGAAGCGAAATTAGATAAAGGACGTGGTCCTGTTGCGACACTACTAGTGCAAAAAGGAACACTACATCAAGGAGAACCTGTTGTTGTAGGTACTTGTTTTGGTAAAATCCGTAAGATGACAGATGAAGATGGAAGAGAATTATTAGAAGCTACTCCAAGTACACCAGTTGAAATCATTGGTTTAAATGATGTACCAGAAGCAGGTGATATCTTTAAAGCATTTGATAATGAAAAAGAAGCACGTGCTTTAGCAGATCGTAGAATGCGTAAAAAGATTGAACAACAAAGACGTAAAACTTCTGCGATGTCACTTGAAGACTTATCTCGTGAAATTGAAGCAGGTGAAATTCAAGAGATTCCTGTAATCATCAAAGCCGATGTACAAGGTTCTGCAGAAGCAGTGAAATCTTCTCTAGAAAAACTTGATGTTAAGGGTGTAAAAGTAAATGTAATTCATAGTACTGCTGGTGCGATTAGTGAATCGGATATTATGTTAGCGGATGCTAGTAAAGCGATGATTATTGGGTTTAATGTAAGACCTGATGCGAATATTCGTCGTAAAGCAGAAGAAGCTGGTGTTGAAATCCGTCTTCATAATATTATCTATAAAGCAACCGAAGAAATGGAAAACGCAATGAAAGGTATGCTTGCACCTGTTTATACCGAAGTTGTTGTAGGACAAGCAGAAATTCGTGAAATCTATAAAGTATCTAAGATTGGTACAATCGGTGGATGTATGGTTACCGATGGTAAGTTAATCTCTCATTGTGGTATTCGTTTAATCCGTGATGGTATTGTAATCTATACAGGTGTATTAGGTTCTTTAAAGCGATTCAAAGATGATGCAAAAGAAGTTAATAGTGGCTATGAATGTGGTATTACAATTGAAAACTTTAATGATATTAAAGTAGGAGACATTATTGAAGCATATCAAGAAAAGGAAGTAGCTCCTGAGGTGTAACTCATGGCGAATATTAAACAAAAAAGATTAGAAGGCACAATCCGTAAAAATATCAGTGATATTATTCAATTTGAAGTAAAAGATCCAAATGTTGGATTTGTCACAATTACGGATGTAGAAGTATCAAATGATCATAGTTATGCGAAAGTATATGTTTCTTTCTTAGGGAAAGAAGAACGTGCGATGGCAGGATTGAAAGCCTTAAATCGTGCAAAAGGACATATTCGTTCTGAACTAAGTAAAAGACTTTCCATTCGTAGAACTCCAGAATTAATATTTGAAATTGATACGGCTATGGAAAATGGTAGACATATTGATGAAATTATTGCGCAAATCCATAAAGAGGATGAAGAATAATTAACGGAATAAGTTATTGAAAAAATAAGATGCATTTTCCGCAAAGTTAAATTCACGATAGATAGGTTTCACTACTATCGTGTTTTTATTTGTTTCAATATTCCATTCTTGGAATACCATCTTTGGGATATCTTCTACATAAAGAGGAATGGAACGATTCATATCAATCGTATCGGTTTGGATGATAGTATTGTTATTGTTATAGATTTCAATGGAAATTGGTTCATCAGAAGTATGTGTATAGATCACTTCATCATTTGAATGTAATGTAAGTGTATATTTATCTTTTGGAGGAACGATATTATCAAAAAATGCGAGATATACAGGATCATTCTTTGTTCCAGTTTTTAATAATTTCGTAATTTTTCCATTATTTTGACTATTGTAGTAATAGGTTTCATAGTTACTTGAATCAATTAAATTGGTTGAAGAAGTAGGAAGAAGGTTTAAATCTAAATCTTCTTCAATTAATAAATGATCAATTAATAATTCTTCTTCCATATTCATAATGGAGATAGTATCACCTTTTTTAACAGTATCTTCTAATAAAGGAGAACCTTCTGAAGAAAGTTTAATAGACAATTCTTTTCGATGATCTTCAGGTACTTCATCATATCCTTCATGAACATTATGCCAACCAAATAAAGGTGCATCATCAATATAAGAACTATAATCCGATTTAACATATGGTAAATTCACAAGGGTATCTTCATATAAGAAGTGGGTAGATCCTCCACCATCTAAACGTATCGCATCTGTAACATTCTCATTTCTTAAGAATTCAATTACATCACCATCACTAATTGTCCCAAAGAAAGAGATTAATAAATATTGTTTATCTTCACGTTGGGCAAAGATAGAGAAAGCTCTACTAAAACCACGATAATCGATTACATTTCCAGTTCCTGCTGTAATATCAATTTGTTGGCCATCCACAAAGAATGTATAGGAGCCAGAAAACGCAAACTTGGAATCAATCCCATATTCATGCATTCCAGTTTGTTCACCAATCCAAATATTATCATCATATGGAATCCATGTTGATCCACTCCAACCATGATACTTAATCGTTGCGTCTGTATTATTAAAATAAACCGTAGCGTATCCATTTCCATAAGAAGGAGATAATTCCACATCATTCCAATAACAGAATTGATTATCAATTCTTACGGTTCCTGCTGGAAAACCATACATATCTTCTACATTAGAGAAATAACTCGCATTGATTCCACCAATTCTTGTATATCCATTTTGTACTAAATCATAATCATATAACGAAGACATTGAAGTAGGAGAACCATTATAGTCCACTTGAAGGAATGTATCTTCACTAGGATCAACTCTTAATATGTCATATTCAACTCCTGCATAAACACCAGCTTCATGTTTAACTTGAGGAACCGTTCCATCTTTTGCGTATACATTAATCGCTACAGGAATATTTCTACGATTTCCAGTAGCTCTTCCACGTTCATCAAAACTTAAAATTACTTCTTCCGCATGAATTGGGATAGGTTTTATCTCAATAACACAAAAAAGAAGTAAAGAAAGTGATACTTTTTGTAAAAAACTGTAGTTCATATCAATAAGAATAATACAAAATTTACGAATTCACAATTTTTTTAGGGGAACTTTGAATAACTTGTAAATATATTGTGTGAAGGAGGTGATTCGATGAAACGTATCACAGTTGAACCAGCTCAATTAGAACTGTTCGCACGTAAGATGGATGAAGAAAATGATACTTATCAACGTGCCTTTACACAGTTATTTGACGCTGTCGACACAATGCGTGCTGCATGGCAAGGAAAAGACAACACTGCCTTTAGTACTCAAATTCGCAAATATGAATCGGATTTTAGACAGATGTCTACATTATGCATGCAGTACAGTGAGTTTTTAAAGAACTCAGCCCGTGCTTATCGTGAAACACAAGATACGATTACTTCACAAGCACAACATTTAGTATAGGAGGAGACAATGGACCAAATTAAAATTTCCTTAGCGGAAGTAAGCGATTGTGCTTCACGCATAAGAGCTTTAAACCAACAGATGTATGAACAGTTATCTCTGATGAAGAAAGATATGAATGATACGAATGTATCATGGATTTCAGATGCAGGAGAGGCAATTCGTACACGTTTTAATCAATTTGCGTTACGTTTTGATAACCAAAAAGAAGCAATTGATCAATACGCTAAATTTCTAGATACAACTGTATCAAACTACGATACCCTGGAATCTACAATTCATTCCAATGCGTCTAGTATGCAAGCTTAAAAAGCTAATCACAATTCTTTGTTCTACAACCCTCATAATCTCTATGCAGGGTTGTGGAAACAAACCTATTACAGTAATGACACTTGGAGAATGGATAAAAGAAATCAATCAAAAAGCTAGTATACAAACATTCCAACAAGCTAAACCCTATTATTTAAATATTCCAGAAACTTCTCCTTATTATGAGGATATTCAAAAAGCTGTTGAATGGGAAATCCTAGAAGCAAGCTATCCATTTAATCCAGAGGCATCTCTTACCAGGGAATGGGCTGCCTATACATTATTGAATTTAGCAGGAATTGAATTAGCGAAAGAAAATGATGAGATTAAAGATCTTAAGAAAGCTACGTTTCCTAAACATGTAAGTACCGCAATTTCTTCAGGTTTAATGAAATTAAATAAAGTAGATTGTTTTGAACCTAAAAAAGAGATGGATCGCTATGATGCAGAGGTATTATTGGAAGAAGTAGTTGCGTATATTAATACAAAACAATTTGAAGATTCCTATATTGATATCGATTTTTCCGATATCGAAATAGAACCAGTTACACCAATTGAAGAACATCTAGAAGACAATACAATCTATGTAGCAAAAGATAGTGGAATTAAATCCCAAGATTATTTATCTTATAAAGATTCAAATAATCACGATAAACTAATCCAAGCGACGCATATAAAGGAAGAAGAGGAATATGATGTGGTTTCTTTTATTGAACCAGAAATGGAAGATGTGATTACTTCCATAGATTTACAAGATAGTTTTGAGATTGATTTTACCAATGCAGAAGTCTTTGATTTGATTGATGGAAATTTAATAACTTCTTCCTCTTATACATTTCCTTCCTCGATTAAGAATATGAGTAATCTAACTACAAATTATTCCCATTCAATTAATGGTTATCAAATTCAATATCATTTAACAAGTAGTGGTTTATTCGCCGAAATCAGTAAAGCTGGTAGTTTTGGAAGTAAGATGTATGCGAGTTTTACTTTAAATGGAGTAAAACCGAGTGTGAAATGGAAAATGAATCATGGAAAAATTGAAGAGGGTTATTTTCTATTAAACTTTAATACAACCGAAAAACTAGGTGTAGAAGCGAGTTATGAAACTATTAAATATGGTGATTTCAATAGTTTTAATATTCATAATTTGAAGAGTTCATTTGAAAATTTATTTAAAGATAAACAAGAGATTGAAAATATTACTGTTCCTATATGTGAAATAAGATTTCCAATTCCTAATATGCCAGTTGCCTCTATTACAATTCAATTAAACCTAAAGATCTACGCTAGTGGGAAAGCAGAAATTGTATTAGCACAAGAAGAGATGATTGGGATGGAGATACGAAATGGGAATATAAGAAGTATTCATGATGTTTCTAATGATGCGAAAAGTGTAATTAAGGCATCCTCATCCTTCTTATCGAATTTATTATTTGGTTTAAAAGTAGGCGATTATTTACTCGCAGATATATCTGTAGAAGGTGGTGCAAAAGCAAATTTAGATAGTGAAATACATATCTATGATGAAGATAATAACCATCAAGTAGTAAAAGCGAATTTACCAATTGATTTAGTAGAACACGCAATTGAAGGAAATGGGGATTTATTATCCTGTGCAAATTTAAAAGCCTATTGGGTATTAGATGCGATTTTAAATTCGAGTGGAAGTGCGGCAGGTAAATTAGGATTATCTAAGACAATTAGTATTCTAAATGAAAATAATTCAACTTTAATTCCTGGATTAAGTTCACATCTAGAAAATGGCATGTTTGTGGCACAATGTACAAGAAAAGATCGAGATCAAACAAGACTAAAGAAACGAACAATCAATTCCAATATCATTGATTTAGATTCCTATCATCTCATTATCAAAGAAGGAGCTTCTAAACAACTTATCATTAATAAACTTCCAGATGAATATAAAAAATCAGATTTAGAATATACAATCGATAATCCTTCAATTGCGTCAATTGATGAAAAACTAATTGTCCATGGAATAGAAGAAGGTAGTACAATCATTCAAATTCGGACAAAAGATCAAAAATATGAAATTGATTGTACAGTAATTGTGACAAAGACATGATTGCGTTTCTATATGAAAAGAATCACTGTTCAGCGATTTGTTTAAAAGATAATATACATTCGTTTTCTCTATTAGGTTATGGGTGCTATTTTATTAATGAGAATGGATATTTATTACGTGTTCCATATCCATTAATTGTGATTCATAAAGATGTAGTAGAACATAATCATTGGATTATAATCAAGAATCAAAATACAGATGAAACTGCGTCTATCTATTTTTCAAAATATGAGGAAGGATATCAATCTTTTAAAAAGTTTAAACATCCTTCTTCATTTTCAATTGGTACGCAAAAAGAGAATGCTATTTATATTGAAGATGGATATCTAAAGGATGTTGAATATAATATAGATTTCAATAATCATACGATTCAATTAAAAAGTGGAGAAAAGTGTTTATATTTAAATCAACAAATCGAATATAAGGACTTTCAAAACTATGATGTGATTCAATTAATGAATGTACAGTTATTATTACATGATGATTTTATTATGTTGAACCAATCAAAGAATATTCATCATTCTTTTCCTATTTATTTTGAACCCACAAAACAATTCTCTCTTATAAATCCAACAATCGATCGTAAGATTCGTTTCTTACAATTATCGTTAGAGGAATCCATTACTTTAAAAGATCCTATTCCCGTTCAAAAAGTGCGTAAAGTACCTATAATCTTTTCACTTGGGCCGAGTTTAATGATTTCCTTAGCTGCGATTTCGAGTGGCTTAATTAGTGCTTATAATGGATATCTTAGTGGAAGGAAGATAGTAGATTTGTTACCAGTATTATTACTTCCAATGATGATGCTAGTGAGTGCGATTACCTGGATGCCACTTCAAAGAAGATATGAAAAATCATTTGAGAAAAGAGAATTAAGGAAAAGAGAGAATAGTTATCGAATTTATTTAGAAGAAATTAAGAATCAAATCTTAAAGAAACAGGAGGATGTAGCAACACAAATACAAAATAGTTTTCCTTCTTTCGATCAACTAATCTCTTTTCAGAGTGCCTTATTATTCCAAAAAACATCCTTTCAACAAGATTGGTTATTTGTTCGATTGGGAATAGGAAATTTGGAATATAAGCTTAATTTAGAATATAAATTCAATCTAAATGAAAGGGATACAATCTATCAGCTTATTGAAGAGTTAAAAGAAGATGTTCATGAAATGAAAGATTCGATTTATATTTTTAATTTATTGGATTATAAAAAGATTGCGTTAATAGATGATTCGCTTCATTTATTATTAAAGATATTAAGTCAAATTGAATATTATTATTTTAAAGATCAACTTCAAATTGTTTATTTATTAAATGAATCTTTTATTGAAGATAATAAATGGATTTATCAAATACAAAATCTATACCATTCAAAAATTCGACCAATTATTTGTACGACAAGTGATTTAAACCAAGTCATACATGAGTTATCAAATACGATACCTACAATCTTAATCATTCAAAATAGAAATCTATTGAAAGATAATCCCATTCCATCGTCTTTAGAACTATATGTATGTGAAGAGGCAAATGTTCCAAATGATGTAGAAGTAATTATTGATGAAAATCAATTAATTGGAAAAATTATTAAACAAGATAAAATCATACAATACCAAAAAGATCTTCTCCCAGTATCTTTTAATCCCTATATCTTTTTTGAACAACTTCATTCTTATCAATCTAGTGAGATGATTTATTCAAATGATTTTATATCTTTTTTTGATTTATATGGTGTTAATGATAGTTTTGGTATACCAATTGAACATTATTGGGAAACAAATAAATATCGTTATGGGCTTAATGCGTATATTGGGATTGATGAAGATGGTAATCGTATTGAACTAAACTTAGATGAAACAAAACAAGGACCACATGGTTTAATCGCTGGTATGACAGGAAGTGGGAAAAGTGTATTTATCATGAATTTATTATTATCACTTTCTGTTAATTATAATCCAAAGGAATTTCAATTTATTTTGATTGATTTTAAAGGGGGAGGCGTCTCTCAAAACTTTGAATCAAATGAGTATTCCTTTCCACATTTATCGGGTGTTCTTACAAATCTAGATCAAAACCAAATTGATCGAATCATTGTATCATTTCGTTTGGAATGTGAAAAAAGAGAAACCTTATTTAAAGAACTATCGAAGTATACAAATCGTTCGATTATGTCTTTAAAAGACTACCAAGAGTTTTATCAGGAAGAGAGTAATTTACCTTATTTACCAGGTTTATTAATCGTTGTGGATGAATTTGCGGAATTAAAAAGAGATTATCCTGATTTCTTAAGTGATTTAATACGTATTGCGCGTGTAGGGAGAAGTTTAGGAATTCATTTATTATTAGCGACACAAAAGCCTGCAGGGGTTGTTGATGAACAAATATGGGCAAATACAAGCTATAAGATTTGTTTAAAAGTTCAAGAAAAACAAGATTCAATGGAAATACTACATTCCGATGAAGCTACTTATCTTAAACAACCAGGACAATTCTATCTATTGAATAATGATGTTCTAATTAAGGGGAAATGTGGTTATACACACGCAAGTATCACAAACCAAGTCCATTCCGTACAATTACTGAACCTACAAAACACAATCCTTTCTGAGAATATAAAAAAGGGAGTTGATATTACACAATTTAGTAAAATCAAAGATGAATTAATTGATTTAGCGAAGAAATCTTCCTATTCCGCTTATCCAATTTGGGAAAGAGAAATTGAGGAATTAAATATAAGGAATCGTAAAGAAAAAGGAGTATTAGGTTATATTGATAATTATTACCAACGAACGATTGAAGAATTACGAATAGAAGATTTATCTCATCCAACCCTTATTTTTGCGAATGAACTTCAAACGAAAGTCATCTTTCTAAGACTTGTATTATTATCCATCTTAGAAATAGCGAATATGGATGATGAAATCTATATTTTTGATTTAATGGGATTGATAACGATGGATAATCTTTCAGGAGTTAATTTTATTCATGAAGAAAAGAGATATCAATATTTTATAAATCGAATATGTAATCGAAATTATGAGTCAAAAGGGGAAGTTTATTTATTAATAACCGATTATCATTCCTTTAGTGAATTAACAGATCGCTATAATGATTTATTAAATATAATATCTAAACTAGAACTATATAAGATTCATTTATATGTATTTTCAAGTAATATTCAAATGATTCCATATCGTTTAATGTCATTCTTTCCTAATCGACTTGTATTAAATTCCTATTCTACACAAGACTTATCAACTATTTTTGAAAAGACTACAAAAGAGATAACCATCCATAAGAACAAAGGTCTTCTAAAACATAAACAAGTATTAAACTTTACCTATTATGAAATAAGTAAAGAAGATCTATTCCAATTCTTAAATAAGAATACGAACAAACTATATAAGATACCTTCTTTTCCAGATATCATTTCACTCCATACATATCATCAAGAGGGTATTCCTATTGGAATTAGTTATCAAACTTTTGATTGGATTTCAATTCCGAAAGATGAACCTTTCTTTATTGTCGATATGAATTCGAAGTCGTATTCTCATTTTCAATCTATTTATCAATCAATTGGGATCGAAATCAAGGAAGGAATAAAAGATGAAGTTATTTTAAATACGATATATTATTTATCCCTTTATGAATATGAAGAATTTATTATGAAATATAACGATTATTATCATTTCTTATTCTTAAATAATACACATCAATCCGTTTTATTCTCCTATAAAACAAGCAAGGTTAAACAAAAGGAAGCTCTATTCTTTTATCAAGGTGAATGTGAGGTTATTCGTTATGCAGAACAAAAATAAACATATTTCTATGATTTTATATCTTCCTATTACGATGCAATATTTCCATGTGAACTTTTCTATGGATTTAAGTCTAGAAGCGAATTTAAAACTATTTAATGATTTAGTAAAAGACCAAATAAAGGATAATTATGTATTAAGTGAATCTGTTGAAGTCTATATAAAAAATACATCCCAAAAGTGTGATGTATTAGTACCTTTATATAAATTAGGTTTATATGAAAACATTACTTTAGTTCTTCTTTAATAAAGCGATCTTTATAGGTACAGTGTCTACAGAGTTCTTCAACTACTTTATTGTTTTGGAAACCATTTTTAATGGCTTGGAAACGCTTGGATTGAAGAATATCTGATAAATTGGATTGAAAGATATTTCCAAGCGGAATAGATCCATCATAATCTAAACAACATGGAACAACTGTTCCATCCACAAGGATACCTATTTGTTGGATGGTACCTAAACAAGAACCAATTATCGATTCATTACCTGATTCTATAGAAGGCCATTCAAAGGAATTGGCGTAAGATAGGAAAGTATTCTTATCTAATTGATAACTATTCTTACGATTGGTTGGTTCAAAAGAATATTCATTCTTTAAACGGTCATATGCATATTTGGTATTTGGAGATAATAATTGATCTTCTCTCCAAAAGCGATATTCAATATATAAATCATCACGAACTTGATGTGCTTCTTTCACAAAGGAAACCAATTGTTCCATATAAGAAGAAAGATTCTCTTTAGATTGAAATTCAATACTTTGTAAGGAAAAGGATATTTTACGAATGGAAGGGTGGTTATATAAATGTTTATGATTTGATAATAAGGTTCCATTTGTGACGAGTTGAATATGTTGGTGATAAGTATCTGCGATTTCTAAGAATTCATCAAATTGAGGATGTAATAGGGGTTCTCCTTGTACATGAAGATAAATAAAAGGAGTAAGAGTAGAAGTTTCTTTTAAGATGGTTGAAAACTCTTCTGTACTCATATTCCTTTTTTCTCTTTTTGTTTTAGGACAAAAAGAACAACTTAAATTACAACGATTTGTGATTTCAATATAAATACGTTTCATTAAAAACTATTATATCGCTTTAAAAGAGTATATGTTGTAGAAACGATTTGGTATTATCGGAAACAGGGTGGTTAAAGATTTGATCTGGACTTCCTTCTTCTTCAATGATTCCTTCATTCATAAAGATTACGCGATCACTTACATCTTTCGCAAAACGCATCTCATGTGTTACTACAATCATAGTTAAACCATCATCCGCTAATTGTTTCATAACATTTAATACTTCTTGAACCATCTCTGGATCAAGGGCAGAAGTAGGTTCATCAAACAACATAATCTTTGGATTCATACAAAGAGCTCTAGCGATAGCGACTCTTTGTTTTTGACCACCTGATAGTGTTCCAGAAGATTGATGGATAAAATCACCTAAGCCAACTTTATTTAAGTAATAGGTGGCTTTCTCTTCAGCTTCTTTGGAACTTAGTTTTAATACTTTCTCTTGTGCAATGGTACAGTTTTTAAGTACACTCATATGATTAAATAGATTAAACTGTTGAAAGCACATTCCTACTTTTGTGCGATATAAATCAATATCTTTTATTTGAAGAATATTCTCTCCAAAGACAAGAATTTCTCCTTTATCTGGTATCTCTAATAAGTTAATACATCTTAATAAGGTAGATTTACCAGAACCTGATTTACCAATTAAAGATACGACTTCACCTTCATCCACATGCATATTTACACCTTTAAGGACTTCTAAGTGGTCAAAGTTTTTATGTATATTTTTTATTTCAACGATATGTTCCATTCTTAGTTTCCTTTCGTGATAAATTTCATTTGTTTAGGATCGGTAACCGATTGCGGATAACCTGAACTTGTTTGATTGATTTTACGTTCCATCGCATTTAATAGTAGGGAAGCAATGGTTGTAAGAATGAGATAGATGATAGCGACATTGAAATAGGTTTCTGTAAAGTGATAGGTAGATCCCGCAATTGATTTTGCCTCAAACATTAATTCTGTGATGGAGATAATCATTAATACAGAAGAATCCTTAATATTAACGATTAATTCATTTCCAATCGCAGGGAAAACATTACGGATTGCTTGAGGTAATACGATATACATCATGGTTTGAAGGTTTGATAGACCTAGAGAACGAGATGCTTCTACTTGACCTTTATCGACCGCTTGTATACCAGCACGTATAATTTCTGCCATATAAGCACCTGTATTAATCGAGATAACAAAGATCGCTGCTGTCATCTTATCCCAATGAATAACATTTAATAATGCATAATAAATAAAGACTGCTTGAACCATCATTGGTGTACCACGAAATACACCAATATAGATTGATACTAAGGTATCAAATACTTTCTTTAATATTCTTTTAATAGTAGAAGATGTAAAGTCGAGTTGAATCGCTTTAATACCACCAACAATTAGTCCAATGATAAAACCAAATAAAGTACCTAATATCGCAACGATTAATGTTGTACGAACTCCCAATAGTAAACTAGGCCAAAACTTTATTAATAAATCTAAGGCAGTTTGAAAAAACGTAGATTGATTCATTATTCACTTACCGCAGGTTGACGATTAACTGCATCTAGCATAATCGCTTGTCTTTCTTCTTCGGAGATTGTATCAAGGATTTCTTGAATTTGATCACGTAAATCTTCTCTACCAAGTGCTAAAGCAATGGATACAGAAGCATCTGTTTCACTACCTGCAAAACCATTATCACCTTCAAATTGAACATACGTTAAATCTGGATTTGCAGAAGCAACACCTACAGCAACTGGGAGTTCAGAAGTTACTGCATCAATTGAACCTTGTTTTAAATCATTTATAAGAGATGGGAAATCTGTTCCATCTGGCATCTTATTAACACCCTCAATTTGATCAATGATATCAGCGTAAATAGTTGCTTGTTGACCAGCTACTTTATAACCAGACATTTCTTGAATATTTGTAATACTAGCTAAAGGACTATCTTTACGTACAATAACAACCTCTTCGGATACATAATAAGGGGAAGTAAAGAGAACCGATTCTCTTCTTTCTTCTGTATCTGTCATACCAGCAATGATTAAATCAATTTCACCATTTTGTACACCAGGAATAAGATTACCCCAATCCATCTTATGGATTTCTAATTCCATCCCTAAGCCATCTGCAATTCTTTTCGCAATTACAACATCATATCCATCTGCGTAATCGACTTCATTGAATTGAACAGTAAATTCATTGCTTTCTGTAGTTGACCAATTAAATGGTGCATAATTACATTCCATTCCAACACGTAATACATTGGATGATTCAGTTGTTGAAGTGTTTTTAGTATTTCCACAACCAAATAGGGAAACCATTAGAACACTTAGGAATGTTACTTGAAAAACTCTTTTCATTTCCATTTCCTCCTTATGTAAGAAACAAAACCGTATGCTATCACATACGGTTTATCTCTCCATAAGTAATAGCTCCTCTTCAATAACTGAAGGAGTGATATAGATATTCTCTATATCCCCACATCTTATCTATGCCTAAATAAGGTGTTCGGCGATGATTGCCTTTCTTCATGATCCTAGCTTGCCAGCTCACATGAATACTCATCTGCATCGCTACCTCTATATGATTTTGTTTTACCAGACTATTATTTATTCATATTTTATTTCTGTCAAGAAAAAGGATTAAACAATTTGCTTAATTGTATAGAGAATGTAATAATGCTAATGGTAATTCTATGGATAAAATACTATTAATTAATAAACCAATCGGTATGACATCCTTCGATGTTGTACGTGAATGTCGTCATTTCTATAAAGAAAAAAAAGTAGGGCATACAGGAACATTAGATCCAAATGCTTCTGGTTTATTAATTGTTTTATTAGGTAAATATACAAAACTGGTTCCTTTTAGTGTTAAAAACCATAAGCACTATATCGCTACATTTGAAATGGGTATTCAAACAGATACCGAAGATATATGGGGAACAATCATCAATCAAAAAGAACCTATGATACATGATTTAGATGAGTGTAGAGAGGTTGCTTTATCTATGGTTGGTAAACAAACACAAATTCCTCCTATGTATTCTGCTAAGAAAATAAATGGAAAAAAATTATATGAATTAGCACGCAAAGGGGAAGAAGTAGAAAGAAAACCAGTTGATATTGAAGTATATGATATGAAAGTTGAACCAATCGATAAGAATCAATATCGGATGGATGTGGTTGTATCGAATGGAACGTATATTCGTACATTAATTCAAGATTATGCGAAAAAGATGAATGAATATGCGACAATGACTTCTCTTATAAGAGTAGGAATCGAACACTTATCTTTAGATGATTCCATTACCTTAGAAGAATTAAAAGAAGGGAAAGATTTTATCTTATCCCCAAGTTCTATTATTTCGAATGAATATAAAAGAGTAGAAATAAAGGATGTAAAAGATGTAATGAATGGGAAAGTGTTAAAACTTGAAGAAACAGATCCTAGATTATTATTGATTCATGAAGGAGAACCCATTGCGATATATGAGAAAAGGGATGATTTGTTGTATCATTGTGTAAGAGGTTTATTTTAATGAGAATTGAACATATATCTTTAGAAACAAAGAAAGAGTATACATTTCCAGTCGTAGCGTGTATTGGATATTTTGATGGTTTACATCGTGGTCATCAATCCTTAATTGAGAAAACAATCGAATTATCAAAAAAATATGCGTGTGAAACAGCTCTCATTACCTTTGAACCAGATCCAGTTGAAGTTATACGTGGTACTACGAATACAAAACATATTACACCGATGCACCAACGAGTAAATCTTATCGTGCGTTTTGGAATTGAGAATATCTTTATCTTAGATTTTTCGAAAGAGATGTGTGAATTACCTCCTGAAGAATTTATTAAACAAGTTTTAAATCGTATTAATCTGAAAGCACTTGTATGTGGGTTTGATTTTCATTATGGATATAAAGGAGAAGGAAATCCAGATACTTTAAAACAATCCTGTCCATTTGAAGTTGTTATGATGAATGAAGTTATCGATAATGATGAAAAAGTATCGAGTACTCGAATTATAAAATGTATTCAAGAAGGAAATGTAAAAGAAGCAGAACGTCTTTTAGGATATCCTTATGAAATTATTGGCACAGTTTCGCATGGAAAACACCAAGGTTCCACAAAGTTAGGCTTTCCTACAGCGAATGTGAAATTTTCTTCAGAGTTTATTATTCCAAAACCTGGAGTGTATGCATGTTATGCAATAGTGGAAGGAAAAAAGTATAAAGCAATGGCGAATTTTGGCCATAATCCAACGTTTAATTATACAGATGAATTATCTTTAGAAGCACATGTGATTGATTATGATGGGGATTTATATGGCAAAAGAATTCGTATCTTATTCAAAGACTTTATTCGGGAAGAGAAGAAGTTCAAAAGTATAGGAAATCTTATTCTTCAACTCGAACAAGATGTGATAACTGTTAAGAAAATATTGAATGATGAAGAGTGAATATATTAATCATATGAAGGATATTCTAAAGGAAGAATATCCTCTCTATGAGAAATCTTTAAATAATCCTCCATATAGAGGTTTTCGTATTAATCCTTTAAAAATAACAGAGGATTCTTTTTTTGAGGAAACTGGATGGAAGAAAGATAAAGTTCCTTTTTCAAAATATTCTTATTATTTTAATGAAAATCTTACAGTTGGTTTATCAAAAGAATATTTGGCTGGTCTTATCTATATGCAAGAGCCAAGTGCTTCTTTTCCAGTGGAAGTATTAGATCCAAAATCAAAAGAAGTAATATTGGATATGTGTGGTGCTCCAGGTTCTAAGGCAACACAAATTGCGGAAAGAATGCATCATGAAGGTTTATTTATCACAAATGAAATTGATTCCAATCGTGTTCAAATCTTAAAAGAGAATATTGTACGATCTGGTTCTTCCAATACGATTATCTTAAATGCAAGTCCAATCGATATCGCAGAAACGTTTCCGATGTTTTTTGATGCAATCTTAGTTGATGCGCCTTGTTCTGGCGAAGGAATGTTTCGTAAAGAACCGAAAGCGATTCAAGAATGGTCCATGGAACATGTGAAGAGTTGTGCGAATCGACAAGCACATATCTTAGAGAGTGCTTATCAGGCGTTAAAACCTGGAGGTAGACTTGTCTATAGTACTTGTACATTTAATCGCTATGAAAATGAAGAAACAGTCAATGCCTTTCTAAATGAACATAAAGATATGCATGTTTTACCTATTAATCATAATGTAGGACATAATGGATTACCTCCAATTATAGAGGCAAAACGAATCTATCCTATGGATCAAGGGGAAGGGCAATTTGTATGTCTTATGCAAAAAGAGGGAGAATCTACTTCAAGTGAATATCGATTATTAAAATCCGATACCATTCCAAATGATTTACTTCAAGAAATTGAAAGGAATACAGAGAATCACTTTCCATATTATTACTATTATAAAAACAAGTTATATGGAGGAACCCATCCATTTTTATCGGTTGGAAAATGTAAATTAATAAGACATCAATGTTATATAGGAGAAGTTAAAAAAGGACGTTTTGAGTATTCACATGACTATTTTATGAATGCTTATCCTATATTTAAGAGCTTTATTGAGTTATCAGATGAAGAAATTAGTTCTTTTTTCCATGGAGAAGCGATAAAATATAATATAGAGAAGGGAATCTATCCCGTAGGATTTCATCATCATAGCATCGGATTCATTAAATCAGATGGACAATATTTAAAAAATAAATTTCCTAAAGGATTACGAATTAAGTGAAAGAATTAGATTTATTTAATTTTATAGAGCGTACAACAAAAGCCTATGAAGATAGGATGCCTTTTTTATTGCGTGCAGAGAAGATTTTAAAAGAGTGTTACCAAAATATGGAATTAACGAGTGATAACTCTGTCGTTAATATACATACACGTGTTAAAAAGGTAGATAGTTTAAAAGAAAAACTCATGCGCTATAAGTTCTATCTTTATTATGATGATGGAGATGAAGCACTTAACCATATTCATGATTTAATTGGAATACGTATTGAATGTCGTTTTATTCGTAATGAAGCAGAACTTTATCAACGTCTATTTGCGTATTTCTTATCTGGTTCAAATGAATATAGTCAATGTATTGCAGATCCAAATAACTATCTAAATCTACGAATGATACAACCACAAATTCAAAGAAATGGGTTCACCATTTATCGTATTGATGGGTTTTATTTAATTGATGGCGTTCGTATTAATTATGAACTACAAATAAAATCACTTGTGCATCGTTTCTGGAGTGAAATTGAACATGAAGTCGTTTATAAAAACCCTGACTTTGTAACGTATGATCGCTTTATGAAATCCATGTTAGAAGCAGTACGTGATAATTTAGATGTGGTTGATCGACAATTAGAGATTATTTATGATGAAATATCACAAGAGTCAAAAAATAACCAAATTGGATTAGATGAAGCAGGCTTTAAGAGGCTTGCGACAACTTCGATTAATGAATTGGTAAAACGTAAAATGAAGGAAACGGTTGGCTTCGCAAGTGATTTTAAAAATAACGCAGCTACCTTAGCCCAATATATTTATGTAAAAGATTTTATTAATAAAGAAGATACAAAGATGGAAATGGTGAACTTTTTAGAACACTTAAATCTTTTATCCGTATCAGAAATTGATTATACACTTCCAATTAAATTAGAACACCCATATGTAGGAAAAGATGCTTTTTCAAGTATATTAGGTGAATATCTTCAAAACGTTATGAATGATGACTTTGAATGGCATGTATTCTTTGTAACCTTATTTGTATTAGGAAGTGATGATAAACTGTATCATTTTGAACAATTCATTAAAATCTTTAAACAATTACTTATTCAACCATCCTGGTTTGAAAGTAAGTTTAGTCAATATGGGAAAGGGAAAGCAAAGTGGATTCGAGGCTATTATGAAAAAGCTTTGATTGAGGCTATTGTTGAAATTAATAGTATTGAGATTATCCATGAGAGTAAGATGTTAAGAATGATGGATGTATTTCATACCTTAATTGAGAATAATGAGTTGTTATATGATTCTTTTGCAGAACATAAGAGTAATTTAGTGAATATTTCAAAAACGTTGAATCATCAAATACATCGTATATTTCTATAAAAACTGTTATAATACTAAAGCGAGGTGAAAGTATGGCACAAGACTATATTTTAATGAATGATCGTAGTGAAAATGGAATGATTGCGATTAATAAAGCTGTTTTCCAAGCAATCACAGAAATCTCTATTTTAGATATTGAAAATGCAGAACCTGTACCTGCAACACCATTTTCAAAACCTATCCAAATTAAAATTGTGGATAATAAACTTCAAATTATTGCGGATGTAAAAGTAGTTTATGGAGCAAATGTGAATGCGACTTGTGAACTTGTCCAAAATAAGATTTATGAAAACATTACCTTTATGACAGGTTATAAACCTAGTGAAGTAACGGTAAATGTTTTAGGATTTTCAATTTAAGGTTGACATACTATATAAATAAATATATAGTTATTGAGTAAAAAGTAATACGGAAAGTAGAAGGACCGCTTCTCACCCGATAACCTAACGGATATGGGTTTATGCCGAGATAGTAAAGTATTTTAAGGCGAGTGCGGTTTCCGTGCTCGCTTTTCAGTTACTGATAGGAGGGAATACTTGCAATACATTAAACCGAAACGCAATGTACCAGAGGAATTGGTAAATGAGAACATTCCATTTAAGGAAGTTCTAGTCATTGGTCCTGATGGGGAACAATTAGG
>CADBUH010000077.1 GCA_902797775.1 uncultured Erysipelotrichaceae bacterium
TATTATTGTCTTCAATCCTTAAACAAAATAAATGAGGAGTTTGAGAAATATCATAAGGAAAACTAGAGTATAATGTTTCTATGAATATTGAAATCTATGAATTGTTAGATGGAGCCAAACAAGCTTCTGGATGCACGGTAATCATTGATGTTTTTCGTGCATTTTCTTTAGAAGCTTATTTTTTTAACTTAGGTGCGAAATCCATTTATCCAGTTTCAAAATTAGAAGATGCATATCATCTTCATGAAATCATTCCGAATTCCATCTTAGTTGGAGAACGTGATGGAAAGAAAATATCTGATTTTGATTATGGAAACTCACCTAGTTCAATCATAAATAAAGATTTTAAGGATTGTACGATTATCCATACGACAAGTGCAGGGACACAAGGTATCGCAAGTGCGAAGAATGCTTCTAAGATTCTAGCAGGAAGTCTTGTGACAGCGAAAGCTACTGCGAATTATATTAAACAATTAAATCCAGATAAGGTATCTCTTGTGTGTATGGGGTGGGCAGGAGTTCGAAATACGGAAGAAGATGAACTATGTGCACTTTATATAAAGAGTTTATTAGAAGATAAACCATTTGATGATATTAAAGAAAGAGCCTTAAATTTACGATACCAAGAAGGAAAGAAATTCTTTGATCCTGTTAAGAAAGAAATCTTTCCGGAAGGTGATTTTTGGTTATGTGTTGATGTGGATCGATTTGATTTTGCGATCGAAGTTAAGAAAGAAGATTCCTATTATATAGCGAATAAGGTGAATGCATGAGAAAGAAGTATTTCTTTTTTGATATTGATGGAACACTTACAGATCGTAAGACAGATTTGATTGTTCCTAGTGCGAAAGAAGCTCTACATAAACTTCAAGAAAATGGTCATTTTGTGGCAATTGCGACAGGTAGAGCCCACTATAAAGCAAGGGAATTTTCAGAAGAAGTTGGTATTTATAATTTGGTTTGTTGTGGGGGAGGAGGAATTGTCCTTGATGGGAAACTTCTTTATAATGAACCACTGGATCGTGAAAAAGCACATGCTATTCTAAAACATGCAGATGAAGAAAAAATAGGATATCTCTTAATGCTTGATGATAGTGATAAATGCTATATGAAAGATTATCGCTTCCTAGAGCAAGTAGGATTAAGAAAAGAATTATCCACTTATATCTATGATCCAAATTTAGAAGTTAATGATATTTTAAAAATCTATATCGCTTTATCAAAGGAAAAAGAAAAAGAGTATTCATGGGCCCATGATTTAACTTCTCTTCGCTTTGTAAGTCAATATTTAATCTATCAATATGATGCGAAGAAAGAAGGTATTCTTAGAATGATGGATATCATTGGTGGTAATTTAGAAGATGTGGTTGTCTTTGGGGATGATGTGAATGATTTGGTGATGTTTGATGAACGTTGGTTCTCAATTGCGATGGGTAATGGGACAGAAGAGTTAAAAAAACACGCAAATTATATCGCAGATGATAATATTAAGGATGGAATATGGAAGGCTTGTAAGGAATTTGGATGGATTTAAAAGAACGTTTTGAAGAAATTATATTAAATCGTGAGACTCCCTTTATCGAACTTGTACAACAAGAAGATGTTTGGGATTTTTTAGCCTCCATTGATAAACATATCGCTGCTATGAAAGATTATGATCAAAATAGTTTATATCATTGTTATGATTTATTGACACATACAGCCTATGTCGTAGATGGATTACATTATGATGATTTAAGTGAACAAGATTATCATGATTTAAGGATTGCAGCTTTCTTTCATGATATTGGAAAGCCTCAAGTTCGTTCTGATAAAATCATCAATGGTAGAGTTTATAACTCCTTCCATGGACATCCAATTGTCTCTGAACAAATTTCCCAAAGTATTCTAAAAAAATTAGGTTATAAAGGGGAAGAATATCGACGTATTCGTTTCTTTATTATTGCCCATGACTTGTTTATTGATTTTCGTCCAAAAGAAAAATATGAAAACCCAAATAAACATCGTCATTCTATTATTCCAAAGAATATTAAACGTGTCATTGACCGTACAAAAAATAACTATCCAGATTTAAAGATTACCTTAGATGACTTTATCTCTTTAATACCTTTATGTATTTCAGATGCCTATGCACATAAAGATGTTGTATATGGGGCAGATGGTTCGATTAAGGATACAAATATCGATATGGGACATCGTCCTTTATATATCCTTGATTGTATGAGGGTATTAAAGGAAGAAGGTTATCAATAAGTCATTGCATATTTCTCTTTGTTATGATAATCTATTTAAGCGCGTTATGCGTATCGCTGTTCCGCTGGTCAAACTAGAACTATGAGCAGTTAGATCAATCGGAGGTAGAGAAAGATGAAATTAAATTTAGTCGACAAAATTACAAAGTCACAAATTCGTGATGACATTCCAAGTTTTAAACCAGGTGATACGGTAAAAGTTTATGTACGTATCAAAGAAGGTGAAAAATCCCGTATTCAGATGTTTGAAGGCGTTGTTGTAGGGATGAATAATGGTGGTATTGGTGAAACATTCACAGTACGTAAGATGTCTAATGGTATTGGCGTACAAAGAACATTCCCAAAGAACTCACCAATCATTGATCACGTTGAAGTAGCACGTCGTGGTAAAGTTCGTAGAGCTAAGTTAACTTACTTAAAGGGCTTATCTGCTAAGAACGCTCGTATTAAAGAAGATCGTTAATTATTGAAATGGTTCAGCAATGCTGAACCATTTTTATATAATGAAAAAAAGAGAATTGGTTGGATGCATACGAATGATTAAGTATTCCTTAGTGGTGAGAATGGTATTGGCATTACTAGGAAGTGTCTTCTTCTTCTTTCTCTTTTTATGGAATAAGGATATAATTTTAAGGATGAAAAAAGAAGTATTAAGTCAAAAGGATCTATTGAAAAGAGATATTTTTGATTATTGTAAAACACTTTTAATTAGTTTAGTGAGTGTATATCTTATTGTGCACTATATCTTTTTACCTGTTCAAGTTAAGGGAACATCCATGTATCCTACTTTAGAAGATAAAGCCTTAGGTATATCCAATAAAATAGGATTTACATTAAATGGATTAAAACGTTTTGATATTGTGATCATTCATATGGATGATAATAATAATTATCTTGTGAAAAGGATTATCGGTTTACCTGGAGAAACAATCTCTTATAAAGAAGATAAACTCTATATTAATGGTGAATATGTAGAAGAACCTTTCTTTGATGAATCTTATCGAGCTTCTTCTTCTCATCCTTTCACAACTGATTTTGAAGAAATAACGTTAGGAGAAAATGAATATTATTGTTTAGGGGATAATCGACCATCAAGTAGAGATTCACGCTACTATGGTCCATTCCAAAAAGAGCAATTATCCAGTAAAGGAGTATTTATTTTCTATCCTTTTTCTAAATTTGGAGTAAAGTCTTGGTAGAAGTATGAGTAATAAAGTAATTAACTGGTATCCTGGACATATGGAAAAGGCCCGCCGACAGATGATTGAAAATTTGAAGGCGGTTGATTTTATTATAGAAGTTCGTGATGCACGTATCCCTAGTGCGAGTGCGAATCCTATTCTTAAAGAACTCGCTAATGGAAAGAAAAAATTAATTATCTTAAGTAAAAAAGATTTAGCGGATGAAACCATTACGAAACAGTGGGAAGAATCAATTAAGAAAGAAGGGGATATGGTATTAACTATGAACCTTCAAGCAGATAAGAATATTAAACAAGAAATTATAAAAGCTTCGAATATCCTTACAAAAGAGAAAAGAGAGCGTATGATAGCACGTGGTATAAGACCTCGTGCAATGCGAGCGATGGCTTGTGGAATACCAAACTCTGGTAAATCGACGTTAATTAATCGTATTGCAGGAAAGAATCGTGCAAAAGCAGAAGATCGTCCCGGTGTAACACGAGGATTATCTTGGATTCAAGCAGATCCAACCTTAGATATATTAGATACACCAGGTGTATTATGGCCAAAGTTTGAGGACCAAAAAACAGGTGTCTTATTAGCGGCTACAGGAGCCATCAATGAAGATATTTTAGATATTAAAGATATCGCACTTATGACGATTCATATCATTCAAGAACTTTATCCAAACTTAATTGAAGACTATTTTCATATCGAAGAAGGGATTCCTTCAACCGATTATTTAAAAGCGATAGCGAAAGATAAGAATTTCTTAAAAGAGAATAACCAGATGGATGAAAAACGTAGTGCTCACTATTTCTTAAATAGTTTACGAAAAGGAGATTTTGGAAGAATCTCATTGGAGAAACCAGATGAAGAATAAAGTATGTAGTAATGAATATGAACATGAATATTGGGCACAAAACTTATCCATTGTAGGAATTGATGAAGCAGGAAGAGGACCTCTAGCAGGAGAACTTGTGGTTGCGGGTGTTCAATTTGAAATAGGCTATGAAAACCCTGCGATTTATGATTCAAAAGCTTTATCTGAAAAGAAAAGAGAAGAATTATTTAAACAAATTCAAGAAGATGCATTATACTTTCAAATTATTGAAGTATCAATTGAGGATATTGATCAATATAATATCTATCGTGCTGATCAAAGAGCGATGTTAGAGATTGCGAAAAACTTACCAGGAGAGATTATCTTAACCGATGCGATGCCATTAGAACTCGATAAAAAGGTCATACCACTTGTAAAGGGGGACCAAAAAAGTATTTCTATCGCTGCAGGATCAATCCTAGCGAAAGTTACAAGAGATCATCTAATGGAAAAATATGATGCACTCTATCCA
>CADBUH010000078.1 GCA_902797775.1 uncultured Erysipelotrichaceae bacterium
ATCAGTAGTCTCACCTTGTTTAAATACTCGAATGAGACTTGTCCCAGTTGAAGATGTAGATAATAAACAATGTGCGAATGCAGAACATCCACCTCCACTACTCGAATTATTAACACTATTACCTTTTTTAACACTATCTGGACATATACCCTTTATTCTCTCGGCTAATGATCCAGTAACTACTTTGAAAGAATCCACTAACTTATTTACTTTTGTTTGTAGATTTAAGCTATAATTCTGTATCTTCGCGGCTGCTGTATTGACTGCTTTAACAATCGGTTGGACAAGTGTCTGTAATATGCCCTTAATGGTTGTATTTGCTGTTGTGGCTCTTTGTTGTGATTGTTCTGGTGTTTCAGTAACGGTTTTACCATTTAACACATACGAAACAGTTGTAGGTTTTGGTAGAGATTGTCTATTTCCTGAAGACGATGAAGCTGCGCTTCCTCCGAAACTTCCAGAGCTATGCGAAAAGTTATTATTGTAAGACACTGTACATCCATTGCTACTTGATTTATTGGATGTATTTGATGTATATGAAGTTGGTGTAACAGCTTTTGCGACTGCTTGTACAACAAGTTTTACATATGTATTATATGTGTTTGTTGCTGCACGAACGACTGTCTGTACAGCTGGTTTTATATAGTTATTGTAGAGTTTATTGGCTGTATTAACGACTGTATTCCACGCATTATTCAACCATTGTGGCCAATGTCCACTTGGATCTACATATTTCTTAGGATTTCTTCTTCCATAACTATATCGGTTTCGACTACTTGGATCATATAAGATTCCGTGATAGATATCTTCACTAATAAAGGAAGAGGTATATGGATCATAATAGCGCGCTCTTAAATAGATGAGTCCTGTAGGTTCATGGTATTCTCCACTATATCCAATTGGATTACTACTTGTATTAAATATGTCATATCCTTTATCTCTGACTCCATAATCGCTATAACTGTATTCTGTATTCAGTGTTCCACTAGGGTTTAAGGTCATAACAGTATTACCTAGATAATCTGATATATAGTTATATTTATTCGATAATAGTCTATTATTCCCAAATACATAGTTATTTGTCTTATTATCCTGTATTTCAGTTAGGACTTGTTCATAGTTGTAGATATATCCATTCACATATTCAATCTTTGTTTGAATAGAGTCATCTACTTTATATTTTAAATACTCCTTATGATATCCATAATCATATCCTTCTTTTATCCAATACGATTCACCTGTATGATAGGTAGTTGTATATTGTGGTAATGGATCTACTTCATCTTCGTTATACGAATAGTTATATCATCAAAGAATCAATACAACATTTCAATCTAGATTAAACTACAATTATTCATGATTTTACTGTTCTTTTGGAATGTTTTTTCTAAGTATCATATTCTTCCTCTTTAAATATAAACACGGAAAATCAAATAGTCCAATCAATGTATCTCACTTAACATCAGTTTTTGCACAATATAATAAAATTCACAAAAATCGATATAATAAATACCCGACTCATAAAGAAAATATACATCATCATACAAGTCTTTTGAATACCAATTAATTTCAATTTTGTCATTAATTCTCCTAAAATAAACGTCCGGAAGACATTCTCCATTTCGAGATATATACCATGAATGTCTAAAATACCAATCCTGTCTTATTTCATACCAATTTGAAAATTCATCAATATTATCACTTTTGTATTTCCCACTAGAATGATAGAGTTCTACAGAAGAATTACCAAAAACATTTAGTGGAAATAATGTCTCGGAACATATTGCATCAATATTTTGTTTAAACCAATCAGCTATCTCACATTTAGGTTTATAAGTACAATATTTAATGTTGTTATAATAGTATTCACAAATATTATTCCCTCTAATCCAACACTCAAATTTCCCATCATCATAAAATTCTAATGCAAATTCATCTCGATTTCCGAAAAAACTATTCATAAATTATCCTCTTTCGCATTTACTGTATATGTATACGTTACTGGGGGTGGGTTTTCTTGAACTACTCTTCACAACTCATCCTATTGATCAATCTAGACATTGCATCTATCCATCATTTCTTCTCTATGTTGAATGCATACATCTTAATCTCCTTCTTTTCTATTAGATAACTGTCCAAATAAATACACTTCAAACGATTATTGTTTTGCCTACTAAAATATTATCTATTAATTCAATTGATATTTTCTAAAATATATAACTTTTTATTTAGCTATCAATAGTTAATACAAATATTATTTTAAGTGCTTTTTAAAGTAATCGGTGTTGTTATCATAATCATTATAGAACTGATTAACTAAGGAGAAAAAAGCATTATAAGATTTATCACCATAGCATTCTATGATGGACTTATACCAAAAAAAACCGCTTTTATTATTTTTTATTTTATTTTCCAAAAAATAGCTATCTAACCATTTTTCGAATAAGCCTATAAATGCATAATCCATTTGATTATACGTATCATCCATTTCAGAACACTTACCCAAAATAAGATAATAAATATATTCAATTTTCTTTTCGCCAATATACATTAAAGGTCTTTTGTAGATAGATTTTAATAGTTCTCTAATAATCACAATTAATAACTCCCTTCATATAAAATACGATAATATTGAATCACTAATTATTTTGCACTATCACTGTTCAATGCATTTCTTCTATCATTCTCTTTTCTTATTGTTTTTATTATTTCAGTATCACGTCTATAATCATCAAACAACTGATTCACTACTTTATAAAAAATAACCAAACTATTATTTTTATAATTAACCTCAAATAATTTATACATTTCTGTCAGTGTAAAATAATTATAGTTATTATGATACAAATCATTTTCATTAGCATATTCTTTAATATAACTAAAATAGAAGAATCTAAAATTAGTGTCTAATCCCTTATGATCTATTCTATTATTTTTGCATTCAGCCGTTTTGCCAGATATCATATTATTAATTTCTTGTACGGTTAAATTCAAAATATATTTATCACCATCATTCTCTATACTATGCAGAAAATCTTCCATAGCAAAATTCCTTTTTCTACAAATGACTGAATCCACCATTTTGATTAACGATTCATCTATTGACTCAGATTTAATCGATAAGAATTCTTCTTTAAATAGTGCTGTAGCTTGCTTAAAACTCTCAACTCCATCTGAGAAATCGAAAGCATTGTACCAATAGAAACTGTCAAATGTATTTTTGTAAAACCCTTTCTTATGTAACCATAAAGAAAATGTGTAATGAAAAGTATGTATTACACTATAATCTGTAGGATACAATTCTGTTTCCAGCCCTAATATTAATGAGTATATTTGCTTAACACGGTAGTTATCAATATACATTTTTGGACGAACATAGATATGTGATAACAACTGTAAAATATACTCGATTTGTCTTGTCATCATGAAATATCACACCTTTCTTATGGGATTAATGATTTATCTATAATTGAATATGTAATTGATTTATATTCACCAATCCCAAAATCATTAAGCCACTCATAAAATGGTACTCCATTGCTGAAATTATTATCATAAACAATCTCGCCAACTCTAATGCCAATATGATGAGAATTAACTCCTTGAGCAACACTCTGTCCTAGTTTATTTGAATATATACCAAATTCACTTTCAATTTTAATCACATCATAATCAATACCTTCCTCATCTAAATTATTAGCCAATTCTTTTGCGAATTCTTCGCATTTAAAATTCTTTTTATATGAAGAATCGACATTTTCGATTGCTCTTTTTATCTTACTATCATGTGTATAGGTATCATTATTACTTGCATCAAACCCAGTTTTAACCTGCAATACTCCTATCCCACCCTGAATCAATGCCTGAATATCAGAAACAAGAATAGAAATAGTATATGAAGTAGAAGGAGATAATGCTAATACACTCCCAAAATCGTCTATGGAACTAAATAGTTTAGGTATATTGATTGTGATATCCTTAATATTTTTAATATTGCTTAGAATATAAGGAATCTTGAAATCAAACCTTAATGAGTTCCTAGAACTTAACTTATCCAAATAATTGGGGTCAGATCAGTTATTATTCTGTAAGGATGTTTTCACATTAATTAGTCTTTTAAATTTTCCAATTACTGTTAAGTGCTTTAAATTGCTTAATTCCCCATGTTTTAAGGATTTGATATAAGAGAATATCTACAATTAGATAAAAGAATAAGATTCCCAAAAAGATTGTTGTAGGATTCATACCAGTCGCTACGAAAGAAGCCATAATCACAATCATGATAATCCCAATTGCCATTCCACCAATTAATCCAATAAATGAAGCCATGGATTGCTTAATAACGGTTATTTCTTGATCAAAATCTAATTTCGGATACTTTAAATTCACCACAATCCCAAATAAGGATACAAATAAGGCAATCAATCCTAAATAGAGCAATGATAAACCAATATACTTATACGATATACCTACAAGTATTTCTAACAATAATACCGCAGGAATTGTTGGTACAAGGATTAATACCACATTAAATAGAATCTTACTCCAAAAGATATCCATTGTCTTAATTGGTGTTGTCTTTAGAATCCATAACGTTTTCCCTTCTAAAGAGATTGAGGAACATGTCACATTACATAAATGAATCACAATCCCAAATCCTAATAACACAAATGGTATGATTTCTCCTTCATATTCCATCACATTCATTTGAAGGTCCTTATAAAGACTAGGTGTTATTAATACATAGATTGTTGCCATCCACACAAGCAATAATCCAACACTTGTATTCATCACATAACTAAAGTTAGCGAAATAACGTCTTGCTTCTCTTTTAAAGAGTGCTGTAAAGGTTGAATCTGTCTCTAATTTCTTTATCTTAAAATTCTTTTCATGATACCCTGTATCCCCTAAGGCACTAACTTCTAGAATCGTTTCTGAGAAGAAATGTATAAAGAGATAAAGAATTCCAACACTTAATCCAATAAAACAAATATATAAAAGATAATTCTGATTTGCGATTCCTTGAATAAAGAAATGTAGAGAAGGAATCCATTTTACATACTGTGGTAGTTCTAATATCGCATTTTCAATCCATCCACTATTACTGGAAGAACTAAAGGATATACTCCATATCACAATCACCATAAAAATCGATAATAGATTACGAATTAAATTCTGATGTTTCTTACCTGCAGATAGTCGTTTAATCCAATACCCTAAGAAACAAGATAAAACCATAGGAACAAGTGGAAAGAAGAAATATCCAACTATCGCTAGTACATAATAAACAATTGAACATTTCGCATAAATTCCATAAATGATTAAAGTAGGTATACCAAGTAAGAAACTATAAAGATAAATCATTAAGGAAAAGGATACAAATTTCGAAGTAATAATACTTTCTTTCTTAATTGGTAAAGACATTAATAAATCATAATCTTTAAATCCAAATAAGGATCCTTGCGAATACGTAATCCCTAATAATAATGTCACCATAAAGGCTCCACTTAACATCGTATATAACCCTACAATATAATTCGTAGAATCCAATATTAAATAGAGTCCAATACTATACATGATGGAAATATATACAAACGCAAGTAAAGATAACCCCATCATAAGATACCCTACAAGTTTCTTATTACCTCTGGAGTTAAATAACGTATTATAAAGATTTGTTTTAATTAATAACCAAGTTGTATTCATATTAACCCTCAATGGATAAGAATACTTCTTCTAAACTTTGTCCAGAAGAAACAATATCTTGTGTTCTTCCTTCAATCACAATATCTCCATTTTTAATGATTGAAATATGATCACATAAATTTTCAACCACTTCTAATACATGACTCGAGAAAAAGATAGAACCTCCTCTTTCACAGATTTCTTTCATCTTATTCTTTAAAGTAAAGGAAGCTTTTGGATCAAGACCTACAAAAGGTTCATCTAATACTAATAACTGTGGTTCATGGATAAGTGCTGAAATAATCGCTACTTTTTGTTTCATACCATGCGATAAAGCTTTAATTTGATCTCCTAAATGATCATAGATTTCAAATTCTTTCGCATATGTTTCAATTCTTTCCTTACGAACTTCTGAACTTAAGCCAAAGATATCCGCTATAAAGTTTAAATATTGAATTCCTGTTAAATTATCATATAAATCTGGATTATCTGGTAAATACGCAATCTTCTTTTTACAGACTAAAGGATCTTTCTCTAAATCCATTCCATCAATAAGAATATTCCCTTCTTCATATTCAAGAATCCCTACGACACATCTTAGTGTAGTCGTTTTCCCTGCACCATTATGACCAATAAACCCATAGATTTCACCAGGTTCTACATGGATTGTGATACCGTGGAGTATTTCTTTTTGGTTAAATGATTTATGTAAGTTTGTAATGTTTAACATAAAAGCCTCTACTTAATATTTAGTTTAATTGGAGTATCAATCTCTTCCCCAACATACTTACTATTTTTCTTTCTTTGTTTGACACATTCTGAAAGTAAGTACTCAATTTGTCCATTGACACTACGAAAATCATCTTCTGCCCAAGACGCAATTGCATCATAGAGTTTCGGTGATAATCTTAACGGTACTTGTTTCTTTGTCTTTTCATCCATTAATATAAACTTCCGCTATTTACGACAGGTTGTGCATCATGGTTACCACATAATACAACAAGCAAGTTCGAAACCATAGCTGCCTTTCTTTCTTCATCTAGTTGTACAATATCGTGTTCATTGAGACGATCTAATGCCATCTCGACCATACCTACGGCACCATCCACAATCATCTTACGTGCATCAATAATTGCGGAAGCTTGTTGTCTTTGTAGCATTACAGCCGCAATTTCAGGCGCATATGCTAGATATGTAATCTTCGCATCAATAATTTCAATTCCTGCATTTTCAACTGCTTTTTGAATTTCTTCTTTAATTCTTTGTGCGACAACCGTACTAGAGCCTCTTAGACTACCTTCATCTGGATGTCCATCACCTGTTGTATCTACATTTTGTGCGACATCATATGGATAGAGGCGTACAATATCTCTTAATGCACTATCACACATAAGGGATAAATACTCTTTATAGTTATCGACATTGAATACTGCTTTCGCTGTATCTAATACACGCCATGTAACCGCAATCCCAATTTCTACTGGATTACCTAAGACATCATTAATCTTTTGACGTGCATTATTTAAAGTCATTACTTTTAAAGAGATCTTCTTTGAACCTAAATCCATTTCAGGCGTCGTACTTGTAGCACCTAAAAGTGGAATCGTATTTACTTTTACATCTCCACTTTGCGATAGTTTTGTCTTTGCTGCAGGGTTTACTCCTTGACAGAAAGGATTCACAAAATAGAAACCTTCTCCTTTTAAAGTACCTACATATTTACCAAATAATGTTAATACAAGTGCTTCTTGTGGTTTTAATACCTTTAATCCAACAAATAAAATCCACGCTACAGAACATAAGATAATACAAATGATCGCAACAAAAGGATTATTTGAGACACCAAAAAAAATCCCAAGGATAAGAACGACATATAATAAAATCGTTCCCACTAACACTAACATTCCATTCTTCTTTTTGTTTAAAATGATTTCGTTCATATTATTTCTCCTTCAATATGATTATGATATCATTTTAATATCACTTTCAGAATATTTCAAGGGATTCACCTACTTTTTGCGAATAGATTATTTGAAGGAGGCATTAAGATGAATCTCTTTTTAATTAATTTATTTCAATTATCTTTTTATTATTTCTATGGAAACTATTATTTAAAGAAACGAAATAATTCTCTACTTCTTATGATTCCGATTCTTATGATGCTAACCATATTCGGTATTCAACTTCATATAGAAGCTTATTTACTATACGTTTTACCTACCTTTTGGTTATGTTCCTATATTGATTTAGAATGTGGTGAAATACCTGATCTATGTCATATCAATTTATTACTATGTGCACTTCTATTTCATCAATTACATTGGAAAATCTTTTTAGTATCTTTTTTGATTGGCTTTTTTTTATCTTTCTTTCATTGGATGGGCTTTGGGGATACAAAACTTATTAGTTTATGGTCTCTTATTATTGGAAAACGTATCATTTATGGGTATCTAGGAGGATGTTATATCGGTTTATTCTTTTATCTCATTCAAAAAAAGAAGGAGTCTATGATTCCATTCGCTCCTTCTTTATGTATTAGTTTTATTCTTGTTGAATTATTCTTTACTTATTGGTAAATCAAAATAGAATGTACTACCTTCATTTTCTTTACTTCTTACCCCAAAAGGGACATCATGTAGTTCTAATATTTGTTTAACAATCGCTAGTCCTAAGCCACTGCCACTCGAAGAGCGCACATGTTCACGGTCAATCTTATAATAGCGATCCCAAATATAAGGCAATCTTTCTTCAGGTATACCTTCCCCAAAGTCTTGCACTTCAATATGCGCATTCTGATCATCCTTTGTGACTTTGATTACAACTCTCTTATCGTCTTTGGAATAATTAATTGCATTCGTTATAAAGTTATTAATCACTTGTTCAATTCTTTGTTCATCCGCATTCACGATGATATTCTCTGGACACTCTATTATAAAGTCAAACCCTTCATTGTTATGGTATACTTCATACTTCTTTAATTCTCGATTAATTAAGGTTCCTATATCAAAGTTAGAGCGATGTAGTTCTATCTTTTGTTCTTGTAGTTTTGATAAATCCAATAAGTCATTCACAAGATTTTTTAATCTTGTAGATTCATCAATAATCACTTGAATATTTTCATCTGTCTTTTCACCAGGTAAATCACGCATCATTTCACCATATCCACCAATCATTGTGAGTGGTGTTCTTAAGTCATGCGAAACATTCGCAATCAAATCGCGTTTTGCTTGATCTGCCTTTTGAATATCACTCGCAGCTTGGGATAAGGTTTCATTTAGTTCTTGTGCTTCTAAATATTGATTTGTCTTTTCATCAATTTCATATTTACCTTCTGCTAAATCCTTCGCAGATTCATTAATCTTAACTAATGGTTTCACAATATTATGGTTCAATAAGAAAGTTAAACCTACAATTAATATCGCAAAAATAATACTAATATAGAGAATTTGTGTTTTTAAGGTCTTATTTGTCGCATCAATTGGTGTAATATTTGTATTTACCATAATGATGGTATCTTCTCCATTTTGTTCAACATATTTCGTTAAGATAACCTCTTTAATTTCATTCCGATTATTCTTAGGAAACATCTCATTGGAGCCAACTTCAAGATATTCTTTGGTAGCACTATTTTTCGCTAAGTTCTCATAGTATTGGATCGCTCTTTCATCCATACGATATAGTGCACATCCCATATTCCCAGCCGCAAGATTCATCTCATCACTAAGAATACGAATACATACATCACTGGATAAAGAAGTTTCAAACATTACATCCATGATATCTTCACTACCAATGGCTTCTTCGATTTTATCTGCTGCACTTTGAACAGAACTCACTTTGTTTCTTTCATACATTGGTTTCAACAAAACGAGTTCAAATACAGAGATTAATAAAAGCATAATTGTCGCAAAGATAAATAAATAGCGCGCCAATTTCCATTTCAAACTAATTTTCTTTTTCAAAGCGATAACCTACTCCCCTTAAGGTAACAATATATTTACTATAATCCCCAAGATTCTTACGTAATAATTTCATATGGGTATCTAAGGTACGATCATCCCCATAGAAATCATAACCCCATACATTTTCAAGAATCTGTTCTCTTGTGACCGCAATTCCAATATTCTTCACTAAATAAACTAAGAGTTCATATTCTTTTGGAGAAAGTTGAACTCTTTCTCCATCAATCGTTACCGTACGTGCACTATAATCAATTGTCATATTCTCTAATTGGAATACTTCATGATCGGTTTCATTTTGTGTTCTTTTTAGAATCGCATGAATACGCATCATAAGTTCTTTTGAGAAGAATGGTTTAACAACATAGTCATCCACCCCAATATCAAATCCATGAACTCGATCATACTCTTCTCCAAGTGCACTTAACATGATAAATGGTAAATTAGGAGAAGTTTTCTTAATCTCTTTAACAGCAGAAAAACCATCTAAGTTTGGCATCATAACATCCATGATAACCAAATCATATTTATTCTCTTGGCATAGTGTAACAGCTTCTAAACCATCTTTCGCTTCAAAGACTTCAAAACCTTCATATTCTGCATATTTTCGTATCATCTCACGAATTTTTTCTTCATCATCTACGATTAATATTCTTGCCATAGTACTTCTCCTTTTCTTTATCATATTCAATAAAAGTGAAGATTAAGTGAACATTCTCTAAAGATTTTTAATAACTTCTACTGCTTGGTCTAACTCTGTAACATCTAAATCTTCAATCGTTCCATGGTCTGCTGCATACGCATGCTCTTGTTTTAGAGGAATACGACCTAAGATTGGTAAGTTATATTTTTTAGATACTTCTTCAAGATGTGATTCTCCAAAGACATAGAGTTTCTTACCACAATCAGGACATTCTACATAGGACATGTTTTCAACTAAACCAAGAATTGGTACAGACATCATCGATGCCATATTAATTGCCTTCTCTACAACCATAGATACTAAATCTTGTGGAGAAGTTACCACAATAATTCCATTTAATGGTAAAGATTGGAATATGGTTAATGGAACATCCGATGTTCCAGGAGGCATATCCACAAACATATAATCTACATTATCCCAGAAGACTTCTTGATAGAACTGTTTAATGATTCCTGCTACCATTGGACCTCTCCAAATAACCGGTTTATCATCTTCTTCAAGTAACATATTCATTGTGACAACTTGAATACCCGTTTTTGTGGTCGCAGGCATCATCAGTTCTCCATCTCCAACTGCTTTTTGGTTAATCCCAAAAACCTTTCCCATACTAGGTCCAGTAATATCTCCATCTAATACAGCAGTACGGAAACCTTCTTTTTGCATCTTACAAGCTAAAGAGGAAGTCACAAACGATTTTCCAACTCCACCTTTACCAGATACAATTCCAACCATCTTATTTATATGAGATCTCTCATGTGGTTTAATTAAAAAACTTTCAATCATTAAAAATCACCTCATTACTATTCTATCAAAAAAAGGCGAATTCATTCGCCCTTTCTTTAGTTAACTTCTTTACCATCAATGATAACTTTGACACATTTTGAACTTACATCAAATGGATCCCCATCATAGAAGATAATATCTGCGTCTTTTCCTACCTTTAAGGAACCAACACGATCTTCAATACCAATATGTTTCGCAGGATTAATCGTAATCGCTTTTAATGCTTCATATGGATCCATACCTGCTTGTACAGCTAAACTAGCACAAAGTGGTAAATATTGTTGTGGAATAACTGGTGCATCGGTAACGATAGATACCATACAACCTTTTTTATTTAGAACATTAGGTGTTGTCCAAGATTTATTTCTTAATTCAACTTTTGAAGCATGTGTTAACGTTGGTCCAACTGCCATAGGAATATCTTTATGTTTCGCTAATTCATCCGCAATGAGATGACCTTCTGTAACATGTTCTAAAGTAAGTTTTAGATCAAATTCTTTTGCGACACGAATCGCAGTTAATATATCATTTGCTTGATGGCAATGTACCTTTAAAGGTATTTCACGCTTTAATACTGGAATCATCGCTTCACATTTAAAGTCAAATCCAGGCATCTTTGTCACATCCCCATTCGCAGCTTCTTTACGTGCTAGATAATCTTTCGCTTTCAGAATCATATTTCTCATATGTCCTACGGTAGACATACGTGCATAATTATCTTTATTTTGGTATACACGTTTTGGGTTTTCACCAAGTGCACATTTCATCGCAATTGGGTTTTTCACAATCATATCATCGACACATTTACCAACCGTCTTTACCGCAATCCATGTACCACCAATCGCATTTGAACTACCTTGTCCTGTCGCTACACAAGTAACACCTGCTTTACGAGCTTGTGCAACGGTTTCATCCAATGGGTTAAAACTATCAATCGCTCTTAATTGAGGTGTAAGATTATCATTCATTTCATTATAGTCTTGACCCTCAAACCCCATTCCATAACCATCTAAGCCTAGATGTGAATGTGCATCAATGAAACCAGGATATACATTTAATCCCTTCGCATCAATCACTTTCGCATTCTTAGGTGCTTTTACTTTTGTACCAATCGCTACAATCTTTTTTCCATCGACTAAGATTTCACCTTTATAAGGTGTTTTCTTAACCATGTCATGAATCAAACCGTTCTTAATTAATAACATTTTCTCCTATCTCCTTCATTAAATATGTGGTTCAACTTCTGGTGGAATTGGACACTCATATTTTTGTCCATCCATTCGTTCATCGAATTCTTTCTTTGCTTTTTCTACAAGTTCTGGATTCTCATAGAGTTTTTCTGCTGCTTTCGCTAAGACTTCACTCGCTGTATACATACCTTTCATCGCAATCGAAGACTTTCCTTGGGCAACCCATTGCCAAGAATGCGCACCTGCTCCATAACTATAGCACGCTGTATTAATGGTTGATGTAGGAACTACCCAACTAACATCTCCAACATCTGTAGAACCCATATAACAATATTCCGAATGATTATTCTTAACAAAATAATTACAGATTGGAGAAGTTTTCATATTCTCTAAGAGTTCTTTCTTATCTGTTACTGTTTCATCAATCATATCTAATGTATATTTTGTTTCATAACTATTCTTAAATTTTTGTGCATAATCAAGTTCTTCCTTTGTATATTCAGGAACACCAATTTCTAAGAAAGATTCTTCTAAGACATCTTCTAAGACATAGTTAGGAATTGTATTACTTAGCGCTTCCACAAATTCAACATCTACAGTTGTCTCTGTCATAAGTGCAGCCCCTTTCGCAATATTTACGACACGATCATAGAGCGCTTTACACTTTGGATTCGTTGTGGAACGCACAAAGTATTTTACTTCTGCTTCTGCTTGTACAACATTTGGAGATACACCACCCGAATTCGTTATCGCATAATGAACACGATCTGTACTTTCCATATGTTCTCTTAGATAATTCGCTCCAATATCCGTTAATTCAACCGCATCGAGTGCACTTCTACCATTTTCTGGAGCTCCTGCCGCATGAGCAGCACGTCCATGGAATTTAAAGATGAGATGATAACACGATTGCGAACTACCTGCAGCTACTTGATGGACAAGTCCTGGATGCCACGCAAGTGCGATATCCACATCATCAAACACGCCATCTCTTGCCATATAAACTTTACCAGAACCACTTTCTTCCGCTGGACATCCATAAACACGAATGGTTCCTTCTATCCCTGTCTTTTCCAAATAATCTTTAATGAGTAAACCAGCCCCAATACAACCAGTACCTAATAGATGGTGTCCACATCCATGTCCCATCTCACAATCATTTGGTTTATATTCCGCAACATCAGCTTCTTGTCCTAATCCATAAAGGGCATCAAATTCCCCTAATAGCGCAATAACAGGTTTTCCATGACCAAAAGAAGCACAGTATCCTGTTTTCGTATTGGCCACATTCTCTACCACTTCAAATCCATGTTTCTTTAAAAATTCAACTTGAATACGACTACTTTCAAATTCTGCAAAACCTGGTTCCGGATGTTCCCAAACAGCACACGCTACTTCTTTTAAACCATCTTCATATTCTTTTTTCATACTTTATCCTCTCTTCTTAGGATCTAATGCTTGGTTCAAACCATCTCCAATAAAGTTTAACGCTAACATCGTTAAGCAGATAGCCATAACTGGCCAAACCATTTGTAGAGGTTGTGTCATCATAATCGCTCTAGCATCATTCGCCATTGTTCCCCAAGAAGCCATTGGAATACTAATTCCAATACCTACGAAAGATAGGAATGCTTCTGTAAAGATTGCACTAGGAACCATCAATGTTGTATTAACGATAATTGGTCCAATGGAATTCTTAACTAAATGCTTAAATAGAATTCTTGTATTGGAAGCACCAATAACACGAGCTGCTAACGCATATTCTTGTTCTTTTTGAGCCATAACTTGTGCACGTACTTGCCGCGCTAATCCAACCCATGAACTAATACAGATTGCGAGTAATACCGAGAAGATGTTCGATCCAAAGATCAACATAATCAAGATGACATATAGTAAGGTTGGTACAGAATAAATAATATCGACAATACGCATCAAAATCATATCAAAGTTACCACCGATATAACCACATAAGCCACCCCAAATAATCCCAATGATTAAGTTAATCGCAGCTGCCGCAAATCCAACCGATAATGAAATACGTGCACCATACATAACACGAATAAAGATATCTCTACCAAATTTATCCGTTCCAAACCAGTGATCAAGACTTGGACCAATATTCGTATTGGATAAATCTTGTGCATCATAGGAGTATCTTGAAAACATTGGAATAAAGATCGCACATAGAATCATCACAATAATAAAGATTAAGGAAACAAGTGCTAATTTATTCTTCTTAAATTGAAACCATACATCCTGAAAATAAGAACGCGATTTCATCGCAATGAATTCATTGTTCTTTTCATCTTCTGGAAGTTTTTCGAATGCATCACTAGGGAATTCATTTTCCACAGGATTTTCTAATTCAACTTTTTCTACAATTTCACTCATCTTCTTATCCTCCTATTTCAAACGAATTCTAGGATCAATCATCGCACTAATAATATCCGTTAAGATATTCGCAATAATTACGAGAGATCCATATAAGACTGTTAAAGCCATAATTAACGTATAATCTCTACCCGATACACTACTTACGAATTCAGATCCAATTCCAGGAATCGTAAACATACTTTCCACAACGAAGGAACCTGTTAATAAGGTCGCAAGTAATGGACCTGCATAAGTAACAACAGGAATAACCGCATTCTTTAATGCGTGTTTAAAGATAACCCTACGATAAGGAGTCCCTTTTGATAACGCTAAGGTCATATAATCTTGTCTCATCTCTTCCGATAAACTACTTCTTGTAAGACGAGAAATCATCGCAACTGGAGATAAAGCTAACGCAAAGGAAGGCATAATAAAGTGCTTCCAAGACTTTAATCCCATAATAGGTAATATCTTAAGATGTACACCAAATACATACATTAAGAATAATGCGAATAAGAAACTAGGAACACTTACCCCAATTGTCGCAATAAACGCAGATAAACCTTGTATCCAAGCTTTCTTAGAGAAAGCAGATACAGCACCTAATAAGATTCCAATAATCATCGCTAACACAAAGGCAGATAAACCAATCTTAGCGGTATATGGTAAACCATTTGAAATAATCGTTGTGATAGGTAAACCTTTTCTAGCCATTGAGTTTCCTAAGTTCCCACTAAAGAAGTTCTTTAAATAAGTTCCATATTGAACTATTATTGGTTGATCTAATTGATAAGCCTTCATAATTTGTTCTTTAACTTCTGCTGGAACACCTTGCATTTCTCCTGCAAATGGAGAACCTGGAATCATATGCATTAAGAAGAAAGTAATCGTCATTAAGGCGAATAGTGTTACTAAACCTAGTAATAATCTCTTTACAATATACTTAAGCATTATCTTTTTCCTCCCTTCTTAATATAAAGTTCAAACCAATCATGCATTTCTTTTAATCGACGTATACGATGTTTCGGTAATCCTGTTCTTGATAGACTATGATTTTCTTTTTCAAATAAAACCATTTTTGATGGAACATGGAAGTACTTCATCGCACTAAACATTTCTAATCCTTGATCAAGTGGACAGTTATAATCCTCTAGTGAGTGAATAAAGAGGATTGGTGTTTTTCCATAACATGCATATTTAAGTGGAGATTGATCCCACATCTTTTGCATATCTGTCCAAGGAGTCGCAGCCATCTCATTTGAATCAAAGGTGATTCCAATTTCACTAGCTCCAAAATCTGCCACCCAGTTCGATACAGAACGTTGTGAAGCAATTGCTTTAAAGCGATCTGTATGACCTTCAATCCAGTTACACATGAAGCCTCCATAAGAGCCTCCTAAGGTACCTAATTTATTTGGATTAATATTAGGATATTTCTTTAAGACATGGTCTGTAAAGTCCATTAAGTCTTGATAATCAATGGTTCCATACTTTCCTCTTAAATCCGCAAATTCATTTCCATATCCTTCACTACCTCTTGGATTACAGAAGAAGACAAAATAGCCTTCCGAAGCAAATGTCTGCATCTCATGGAAGAATACATCACTATAGGCAGCTCTAGGCCCTCCATGGATTTCAAGTAAACCTGGATATTTTTTCTTTGAAGAATAATCTTTTGGTTTTAGAACCCATCCATCAATCTTATATCCATCTTTATTCTTAAATGGAACATATTCACATTTCGCAATATATTTCTTCTTAGTAAACTCTTCATTAAATACCTTACATTTCGTTAATTTTTTATTTTGATAATGATATAAGACATTTAAATCATTTGGTTTATTTCCAATAAATAAGAATTGTTTACCATCAGTATCAAACCCATTCATCGCACCTGTAAATTCCACAACCTTTTTAATCTTATAATCGTTTGCGAATTGATACACGGTATTATGATAGTGTTTCATCGCTAGGAAATAGAGCACACCATCTACACTAAAGAAACTCTTACCTCCACCATAGAAGACATCCGACATTGGAGTATCCCCAATCGCATATTCTTCATTCTTATAAACAAGTTCATACTTCTTCTTTTTAGAATCATAGAAATAAAGATCCGATAATTGATTAGAACCCCAAGGTTTTAAATCACTTCCCGCAAAGACAATACCACCTTTCACAAAACTTGCATCATCAATACGTAACATATTCCCTTTTACAATCTTGGTCTTCTTTTTCGTTTTAAGGTTATAACTTGTTAGTTCACTCTTTACAGAGATGACATCTTGATAAGTTCTACTAATATATAAGATTTCATCTCCATGAATTGAATAAGAAGAAACATTCGTATATTTCTCAGTGATTCTTAAGAGAGACTCATTCTTCTCTTCATAAACAAATAACGCATTTCTTTTACCTGATACAAATCCTCTTCCATTACCCCAGAAAGGTACTTCTTCAAAGATATGATAATCTTGTTCTTCTAGAGCTACTTTTTTATCTACCTTCTTAGGATCAAGACGATTCCAATCCACAAGGATTGTACATGCATAAAGTCCTTCTTTAATCTTCTTAATGGATGTCACATTATTATGAAGAGTAAAAGCAGGTTGCGCTTCCCCACCATTAATGGATAAACGATAAATTGTTGTCTTTTCTTCTAATGGTCTAGGACGATCTTCTTTTTCTCTTGTTGTAATTAATAAGAGCGTTTCATTATCATCCCAAATATAATAACTATTCTTTCCATTAAAGGTTAATTGTTTAGAAGTCTTAGTCTTCATATCAAAAAGGAAAAGATCATTTTCATACTTATTCGAAGAATGATTTGATTTTGTTTCAACATATACCGCATGTTTATTATCTGGGGATAGTTGAATATTACTTGCGAAATGTAATTTCGCAATATCTTCTAGTCTTACTTTTTCCATAGTTATCCTTTCCTTCTGAGTCTTTCTTAACAAACACTGAGAGATACGCCTCAAAAGAAGCGTACCTCTCAATATTTTATTTGATTCAATTAATCAATGCTACTCTTTAACGCACTTTTCGAAATCTAAAGTTGTAATGTGTAACTTATAGTTCTTTAAGTTTTCTTGAACTAATGCAGGTTGTGCGAATTGGAACATTGGGAATTGATATGCGTGTTCTTCAACGAGGTAGTCTTCTGCTGCATGTAATGCATTAGCGAATTCTACTGGATCAGCAATAACTGCTGCATCTGCAATCATCTTATCGTATACGCCACCATCTCCAACTAATGGAGTAACAAGGTTATTAGATGTCCAGTTCTTTAACATTGTCATTGGAGAATCGTCTGTTTGTAGACCATAACGTCCAATTTCAATGTCTCCTTCATCGATTTGATCATAGTATACGCCACCCTCAGTTGCATCGAATTCAACTTCTACACATCCAAGATCATTCCACATACTTTGTAACATTGTAGCTACATCTTCGTGGAAGCTGTTCTTAGAATATTTATAAGTTAGATGTAATTTGTTGTTTTCATCATAACCAGCTTCGTTGAGTAATTTAATTGCTTCTTCTTTGTTATAAGTTAATGTATAACCTTCCGCATCTCTTTCTGTACGGAAGTCACCATTAGCACCTGGTAAACCATAAGGAACATAACCGTTAAGAATTGGATACATGTCTGTGTTACCAATAACGTTTACTACAGCTTCTTTATTAATAGCCATGTAGAGAGCTTTACGAACATTTTCGTTCTTTAATGCTTCTGGACCATTAGGACCTGTGTTAACACAGAGAGAATATGTAGATGGGTATTGTAACATCCATAGACTTGGTGTTCCTTGGTAGCTTAATGCTGCATCTGTAGATACACTTAACGCAACATCAATGTCACCAGCTTTAAATGCAGCTTCTTGTGCACTTGGATCAGACATAACTTGCCATACTAATTCGTTCATTGTTACACGACTTTGGTCATAGTATGTAGCACTCTTTGTAACAACAGCAGCGTCATTTAGATCAAATGATTTTAGATCATATGGTCCACTTGTTGGATAACCTGGAGTGATTGACCAAGCAGAGTCATGTTGAGGAGTATCTAATGGTAATGCAGACCATACACCACCACCACATAAGTTAACATCGAGATATGGTACTGGGTGATTTAGATGAAGAGCGAATGTATAATCATCAATAACTTCAACACCTACTTCACTATGATCTTCTGTTAAGCAGTCAAAGCTTGGTCCAGCTTCAATTGCACGTAGACGGTAATCATTACCACCAACTAGATATTCAGCCATAGAACTTGTACGGAATGCATTTTCTGCACCATAAGATAGAGCTCTTAAGATAGCGAATTCATAGTTTTCAGCTTTGATTGGAGTACCATCACTGAATACTGCATCTTGACGAAGTTTGAATGTCCATGTTAGACCATCTTCACTTGTTTGAACATCTTCTGCTAAATCATAAACTGGTAAATCATCATCACCTAATTTATATAGACCAGCATAGATAGATTGAATGACATAAGCATTGTAAACAGTTGTACTTAATGCAGGATCTAATGTATCGAATTGCATCGCAATCGCGATTGTCATTGAATCACTGTTACCACCTGTAGAAGCAGTTATTTCAGCTGTTGCAGTTGCTGTGCCATTGTCTTCTGGTGTTGCTGTTGCAGCGTTATCTGTAGTAGAACCGCCACCACAAGCTACAAGGCTTAATGCCATTACACCAGATAGTAAGTAACCTAATGTTTTTTTCATAGATTCCTTTCCTCCCTTTGGTATGAAAGTAATATACAAATTATGAAAATAAATGTCAAACATTTTTTGTAAATATTTACAAAATTATTTCATTTTATGAAAATTTTCATTTTTCTTACATTTTACTTTAAGATCTTCTCCATGACTGTCTCCATCGGTTGAAGTCCAATCTTCTCATAAAACGCATACGCATCTTTATTAAATTCCCATACATTTAAGGTTATATGATAACACCCAATCTCTTTTGCGTAATTTTCTACATATTGATAAATTTGTTCTCCAATATGTTCCCCTCTTCTACTTTCTTCCACGCATAGATCATCTATAAATAAGGTAAGAATATCTGTCATATTATTTGAATGAAGACGTTGTTGAAGAATACAGAATGCATATCCAATAACTTTATCTTCTTCAACAGCCACAAAAATAGGCGTTTTCGGATTCGACATCCGTTCCATTAATTCTAAATCGGTATATTTTGTGGTATTTGGAATAAATAAATCTGGTCGATGCTTTGCGTGTATATTTAAAACTTGAAGTAATAACTCTTTAATTCCTTCTACATCTTGAAAGATTGCTTTACGTATTTCCATCCTTATCACCTACCTTTTATTTATTATATTTATTTGTCATAAAGAATACAAAAGTGTAAAATGGGTTTGTTGGAAAAACAACAAAGGATAAAACATGGATAAACACTTAGATTTCATGAGACGTACTTCAATCTTTCAAGGGATTTCAAAAGAAGACTTTGAATTATTATTAGATACGTTAGACACACAATTAAAGTATTATACGAAAGGTCAAATCGTTTTAAAGTCTGGTAGACACGTAAAACGTGCTGGTTTATTACTGGAAGGAAATGTTGAAATCTTTCGAGAAGGCTATTGGGGAGATCACTATGTGATTGGACAAGTAGAGCCTGGTGAATTATTTGCGGTTGCCTTCGCTTCGGCAGAAAAGAGTATTTCGAATGTAACATGTGCTGCTTCCATGAATAGTGTTATTCTTTGGTTTGACCTACAAGAAATCTTTAATTTAAATGACAATGGTAAATACCATACCATCCTTATTAAGAATCTTATGACTGCTTTATCCTTACAATCTTTAAACTTAAGCGCAAAGCTTGCGCATATTACACGTAAAACAACCCGTGAGAAGCTTCTTTCTTATTTATCCGAAGAAGCTTGGAAACACGGGTCCAATGAATTTGATATTCCTTTTGATCGTCAAGCACTTGCGAATTATCTATCCGTTGAACGTAGTGCGATGTCAAATGAAATCTCTAAGTTACAAAAAACAGGATATATAACTTCTAAGAGAAATCATTTTATCCTGCATAAATTGAAATAATTATTTACCTAATATCTTATTCGCTTCTTGACGAGCGGATTCAATATCATCACATACAATCATAACCACAAGTCCATCTTTTTCTTCCACAATTGCGTTATCTACCTTAAAGATTTCATCTGGTGCGTAGGTTTGCAGTTGTGCTTTTAATGTCTCTAAGTAGGTTTTTACACATTCCTTACATGCTTCTACGTCATTCGCTTTAAAGACCCCTACACTATCTGCTTTCTTATCTGCTAAATAGAAGGCACTTGCACTAACAGTTCCTTCTTCAAAGAAGAAGATTCCAGGAATGATGCGATCTTTCGCTGCGACAACTGATTCTTGTAGACCTAAGTCATCCACGATTTGACTCGCAAGTTTTTTAACTTTTTCTAAATCTTTTTCCGAATCATTTTCTTTTGCCTCTGTTGTCGTATTCTCTGTTGTAGTGGAAGATGTACTACTACTTGGTGTACTAGACCCACATCCAACTAATAACGTTATCATTAATAAACTACTCACAAATTTCTTTAACATATACATCTCTCCTTACTACATGTGTTGCGATATAATCTTTAAATGCTTGTGTTCCCTCATAGGTAAAGTGTAACCCATCTGCGACATAATCATCGATAATGGTTCCCTCTTCATCATTCATCCCATTATCTGGGTTTAAATAATACACATGATTACGAATCGCCAAATCAATGAGGGTTGTGTTTAAATCTAATAAGTGTTCTGATAAAGCAGGTTCTGGAAGATTCGAGATATAATCTGGATGATAAGCTAGAATAATATAAATATTCACATTTGGATTATTCGTTCTCAACATCGTAATAATATCTTGGAATTGTTCTCCAAAAGCCACAAAGTTAGGATTTCGAATTTCATTAATCCCAAAGAGTAAATAGACATTCTCTTTTCTTGTTTGATCTAAGAGTTCATATAATGTAATCTCATCTTCACGATCATCTACCTGCATTACATCAATATAGAGAAGATTCAAAGAGGTTACATAATGGATATCCCCATTTTCAATATCCCCAAAAAGATATAAGGAACCCATACGAGAATCTCCCGCAAACATAGCTGTCTCATAATAGGAATCATCTACATATTCTCCCCAAGGAACAGGAGAATAATAATCATAGAAATCTAAAACATGACAGGCATAATTCCCTGCTTCATTCTCCTCTTCATCCGCAACCACTGGTGTCACATTCACAAATAGACTAATCAGTAATAGGCTCTTCGTTACTTTCTTCCACATGCTCGCTTTCTTCCTCAGGTTTCTCTTCTGAAACTTGTTCTTCCTTACGTGCACCACCAAATAAATCATCACTTTCTTCTAAGGATTCAAATTGAGGTAATTCAGGAAGTTCACTTAAACTATATAACTTAAAGGAGTTCATAAACTCTTCGGTGACTTCATAGAGGATTGGTCTACCAGGTGCTTCACTTCGACCACTTTCTTTGATTAAATCACGTGCTAGTAACTTTCTTAACATCATCTCTGCTCCAACACCACGTAATTCTTCAATTTCAACACGGGTAATAGGTTGTTTATAGGCGATGATTGCTAAGGTTTCTAATGCTGCTTGTGATAAGGTCGCATTCTTATTTAATTGGAATAACGTTTTCGCATATTCATGGACAAGTGCTTTGGATAAGAAACGATAGGTTCCCCCATAATTCGCAATCTCAATTCCATGTTGTTCACTTAGATAATCTTTCATAAGTTCATCAAACACTTGTTCTGTTCTTTCTTCTGAGATTCCTAATGCTTGCGAAGCTTGTTCAAGGGTTATCCCATCATCCCCAACAATAAAGAGTAAACCTTCTAAAATTGCCTTTGCTTGATTATCTTCCCCTTTTTCTTCTTCTACAACTTCTTCAACGGTCTCATCTGCTTCTGGAATCTCCGCAATAAAATCATTCGTTAATTCTTCTACTTTTGCTTCTTCAAGAACTTCATTATTATCTTGAATCATTTCATCTGTATCCGCAATCACAGTATCTTCTGTTGTATTTTCTTCAATATTTTTATTCTCTAATTCACTCATGCACTAAGCCCCATTCCTTTGGAAAACCAAATTGTATCATCACTATCAATCGTAAAGTTTAAGATATGTTGTCTTGCTAAATCTAATACCGCTAAGAAAGTCGCAATAAACATTGGTACATCATGACAATCTTCTAATAAGTTCTCAAACTTAAATGTTTTAGGAAGACGATCTAATTTTGCACGAATCTCTAGTTCACGATCTTCCATTGAGATTTCTCTTGCCGTATAACGCGTTTCAATTGGTTTCGAGAGTTGTAGGCGCATTAAACATTTACGCATCGCTCTCATTAATTCATATGGATTTCCTTCATAATGAAGATCATCCGTATTCTTCATCCACTGTTCAGCTTCTAAGGACTGTGGTTTTGTCATAAGAAGTTGTCTTTCTTCAAATAACGCATTGAGTTGTACACTTACTTCTTTAAACTGTTGATACTCTAAGAGTCTTCTCACAAGACGATCCTTTGGATCTTCTTCCGTTTCTAATTCGGAAGTATCACGTGGTAATAACTTCTTCGATTTATATTCAATTAGTTCCGCAAGTTCAACTAAATATTCACTCGCAATCTCTAGATGTAAATCACTCATCGCATTCAAATACGAAATATATTGATCCGTAAGTTCATTCACATCCAAATCAAAAAGATCAAGTTCTTTCTCTTTTATAAGATGAAGCATTAAATCAAGTGGTCCATCAAAATTTTCAATCGTTACTTTAAATTCTTCCATAGCCTTGAAAATTATACCAAAAATACAGGCGTTTCTCTACTGAAACACCTGTATTTTTTAGGAAATCTTTTAGTTTGCGACAATGTTCACAATCTTGTTTGGAACCACAATCACTTTACGGATTGTTTTTCCTTCTAGATGTGGTTTTACAGAATCTAAGGATGTCGCTAATTCTTGTAGTTTTTCTTCTGTTTCATCCTTACTTGCTTCAAATTTACCACGCATCTTACCGTTTACTTGAACAGCGATGGTTACCTTTTCTAATTGAAGTTTTGCTTCATCATATTGAGGCCAACTTTCATACGCAATGGTATCTTTTCCTGTATAGTGTTGATACATTTCTTCACATACATGAGGTGCATATGGAGATAATAACTTAATGAAATTAATGATCATTTCTTTATTAACTTTTTCAACTCGATAACACTCATTAATAAAGATCATCATTTGAGAGATTGCGGTATTGAAGTTTAAGGTATCAATATCTTCCGAAACTTTCTTAATTGTATAGTTATATACATAATCTAGTTCTGGAGTTTCTTCATCCACGATCTTTTCTGGCATCTCCATCGCTAGTCTCCATACACGATCAATCCAACGCCTTGCGCCTTCTACCCCTTGTTCACTCCATGGTTTACTAGCTTCAAGTGGTCCCATAAACATTTCATAAAGACGTAATGTATCTGCACCATAGGTCTTCACAATCACATTTGGATCAACGATATATTCTGGATATCTCTTACCCATCTTGATACCGTTTTCTCCTAAGATCATTCCTTGGTGAACTAACTTTTGGAATGGTTCCTTACAAGAGACAAGCCCTTTATCATAAAGATAGTTATTCCACATACGACTATAGAGTAAGTGTCCGACCGCATGTTCTGGACCTCCTACATATAAATCAACTGGCATCCAGTGTTCTAATAACTTTTTATCTGCGATTTCATTTTCATTATGTGGATCGATATAACGTAAGAAATACCAACTACTTCCAGCACTACCTGGCATCGTACTTGTTTCACGTTTTCCTTGTTTTCCATCAATTGTCACATTCACCCAATCGGTAGCTTTCTCTAATGGAGAAGCCCCACTCTTAGAAGGTTTATAATCATCTAGTTCTGGAAGAATTAAAGGTAAATCTTCAAGTGATAAAGAGATTAAGTTATCATCTTCCATATGAACGATTGGAATTGGTTCACCCCAATATCTTTGACGTGCGAAGATCCATTCACGGATACGATAATTGACTTTCTTTTCACCGATTCCTCTTTCTTCTAACCAATGAATCATTGTATCAATCGCATCTTCTTTATTCATACCATTGATGAAATCACTATTAATATGTAATCCATCTTCTACATAGGCTTCTTTTGAAACATCGCCACCCTCTAATACAGGTATGATTTCTAAGCCAAACTTCTTTGCGAATTCATAGTCTCTTTCATCATGAGCAGGTACTGCCATAATCGCACCTGTACCATAGGTTGATAATACATAATCACTAATCCAAATTGGAATCTTCTTTTGGTTCACAGGATTAATTGCGTAAGCACCTGTAAAGATTCCTGTTTTCTCTTTATTTAGTTCTGTACGTTCTAGTTCAGATTTTGTCGCACATTGTTGAACATATTCTTCAACTGCTTCTTTTTGTTCTGGAGTAGTGATTTTAGAGACAAGAGAATGTTCTGGTGCTAATACACAATAGGTAGCCCCAAATAAAGTATCACAACGTGTCGTAAAGACGGTGAATGTATCTTCATGTCCATCCACTTGGAATTTCACATGAGCTCCATATGATCTTCCAATCCAGTTTCTCTGCATTTCTTTGGTACTTTCAGGCCAATCAATTTCTTCTAATCCATCAAGTAAACGATCTGCGTATTTCACAATATCAATGACCCATTGTTTCATATTCTTACGCACAACTGGATAACCACCACGTTCACTCTTACCATCTACGATTTCATCATTCGCTAAGACAGTCCCTAACTCTTCACACCAGTTTACTGGCATATCGACACAACGTGCTAAACCATCATCAAATAAGAGTTTAAAAATATATTGTGTCCACTTATAGAAAGAAGGATCACAAGTAGAAATTTCTCGATCCCAGTCATAAGAAAACCCTAGGTTCATTAACTGCCCTTTAAAGACTTCAATATTATTCTTTGTGAAGGTATCTGGATGGTTTCCTGTCGTAATTGCGTATTGTTCAGCAGGTAAACCAAAGGAATCAAATCCCATTGGATGTAAGACGTTATAACCTTCCATTCTTTTCTTACGTGAGATAACATCTGTTGCGGTATATCCTTCAGGATGCCCTACATGTAGACCTGCACCACTTGGATATGGAAACATATCCAACGCATAGAATTTAGGTTTACTAAAATCCCATACATCCGTTTTAAAGGTTTTATGGTCTTGCCAATACTTTTTCCATTTTGCTTCAATCTCTGTATGATTATATGCCATACTTAATACCCTCCTAAAAGAAAAACGCCCCTCTTATCTAAGGACGTATAATACGCGGTACCACCTTAGTTCATGATTTCTCATGCCCTCAATTAGTATTGTTAACGCCAACTTACGGTTACTCCATCATCGAGTTCAGATATCTTGCTTGATAAGTTCCACCTTCCCTTATCTCTCTATCTTGAATATCTATCCTACTACTATGACTTCGATGTAACAGTAGTATCATATCCTAACTCGAATGAGAAATCAAACTATAGTAAAATAATAGTAATTATTATTTATCTTATAATTGGAGGAAATAGCCATGACGATTCGAGAAGACGCTAAGACAATCATACAAGCCGCCATCACATCTGCTTTACCAGATACAGCTGTACGAAAAGCTTTAGATTCTTTAGAAGTAAAGGAAGGAAAACTTGTCCTTGTCGCCATCGGAAAAGCTGCTTGGCAAATGGCGAAAGCAGCGGAAGACTATTTAGGAGATCGTATCAGTGAAGGTATCTGTATTACAAAATATCAACATGTATTAGGAGAGATTCCTCATATTCAATGTTTTGAGGCAGGCCATCCTGTATTAGATGAAAATTCCATCAAAGCGACAAAAGAAGCAGAAAAACTTGTCTCTAATTTAAAGGAAGAAGATACCGTCTTATTCCTTGTCTCAGGTGGAGGATCTGCCCTCTTTGAAAATCCACTTATTCCTTTAGAAGAACTTCAAGATATTACCCAACAACTCTTAGATTGTGGTGCAAGTATCACCGAGATTAATACATTACGAAAACGTTTATCCAGTGTAAAAGGTGGAAAATTCGCAAAGACTTGTGAACCAGCACATGTTTTCTCAATTATCTTATCGGATATTATTGGAGATCCTTTAGATATGATTGCTTCTGGTCCTGCATATCCTGATTCATCCAGTGCGAAAGATGCCTTAGATATTGTCCATAAATATCATTTAAAATTAAGTGATACTGCTCTACATTTATTATCCGAAGAAACTCCAAAAGAATGTCCAAATGTAGAAACCCATATTACAGGAAGTGTGAAACAATTATGTGCTGCCGCAATGAGCAAAGGAAAAGAATTAGGTTATGAACCAATCTTTCTCACTTCTTCTCTTGATTGTCTTGCAAAAGAAGCTGGAAACTTCTTAGCAGCGATTGCGAGAGACTACTCCAATAGTGATCATAGTATGGCATTTATCTTAGGTGGAGAAACGGTTGTTCATCGTAAAGGAAATGGGAAAGGTGGTCGATGCCAAGAGATTGCCTTAAGTGCTGCACAAGGTATACAAGGATTAAAGGATGTATGTCTCTTTGCCTTAGGAAGTGATGGAACAGATGGACCAACGGATGCAGCAGGAGGAATCGTAGATGGGAATACCTATTCCATTCTTAAAGAGAAAGGAATCTCTATCCTTGATTACCTTACACGCAATGATTCCTATCATGCATTAAAACAATGTGATGGTCTTATCATAACTGGTCCTACCGGAACCAATGTGAATGATGTGATTGTCTTATTGATTAAACGATAAAATAGTCGGGTTACCCCCGACTATTTCTTTATAAGTTTTTACAATCTGTTAGCTTACGTTTTATTCCATTCAGTATCACATAGCCTTCCTCAGGTTCTTCATGCACAATATACCTTCTTCCAAACTCATTGGTTTGTGGATGTTTATGTTCAAATTCCGTTTCACAAGTTAAATCTTGATTCTTTGGAACGACATGTCCATCCGAGGAAACCGTCTTCTTTTTGGTCGCTTTTGAAACAACGAATGTACTAAACATTGCGATGAAAAACCAAATAATAATTATAATTGGAATGACACTATACATTATTCTTTACTTGTTCCTTCTTTAACTGCTTCTACAAGTCCTGTAATACTAGCTAGTTCACTAGGAATAATAATCTTAGTAGCTTGTCCATTCGCTGCTGCTGCGAAAGCTTCAATGGACTTTAGTTTCAATACAGCTTCATCTGCGCCTGCATCTTTAATCATCTTTAAACCATCTGCAGTTGCTTGTTGAACTTGACGTATTGCTTCTGCGCGTCCTTCTGCTTCACGAATCTCTTTTTCTTTTTCTGCTTCAGCAGCTAAGATTGTAGCTTGTTTTGCAGCTTCTGCATTTAAGACTGCGGATTCTTTCTTACCTTCTGCTTCTAGAATCATAGATTGTTTTTCACCTTCAGCCGTTAAAATCGCTGCTCTTTTTTCACGTTCTGCCTTCATTTGTTTTTCCATTGCTTCACGGATTGATACAGGTGGTTGAATATTCTTTAACTCTACACGGGTTACTTTAATTCCCCAAGGATCGGTAGCTGTATCAATAACCGATAGCATTTGTGAGTTGATTGCTTCACGTGAAGTCAGTGTTGTATCCAGTGTCATATCACCAATAATATTACGCAAGGTTGTAGCTGTTAAATTTTCCATTGCCATAATAGGATTTTCTACCCCATATGCATAAAGACGTGAATCTACAATACGGAAATAAACAACGGAATCAATCTGCATAGTAACATTATCTTTGGTAATAACTGGTTGAGGTGCGAAGTCCGCAACTTGTTCTTTCATTAATACTTTTCTTGCTACACGATCAATAAATGGAACCTTAAAATGTAATCCTGCACGCCATGATGTTTGATAACGTCCTAGTCGTTCAATCACATATTCATTTTCCTGTGGAACGATACGTGCACATAAGTAAAATACTAATAGCACCACTACAATTGCGACAATCGCTCGAATAAAACCCATCATATTTTTGTCCTCCTTATAAAAATAGATACAGTTTATACTGTATCAATGTCTCTTCTTCGACACGTATACAGTATGCCTATATACGAGTCTCACCTTTTCAAACTTTACCAGATACTTCGTGTTGATGATAAAGTTAACTATAACGTTAGGTTACTCCCTCGTTACAATTACAATATAGTTGATTTTAAAAACTTTTCAAGGGGATTACATAAAAGGAGCATTTCTGCTCCTATTTAAGTTATTTATCTTCTACGATATATTCTAGAATGTCTCCTGGTTGACAATCTAAGGCATCACAGATCGCTTCTAATGTAGAGAAACGAATCGCACTTATCTTTCCTGTTTTCATCTTTGATAAGTTAACATTCGATACACCTACTTTTTCCGATAATTCTTTTAAACTCATTTTACGATCTGCCATCACACGATCTAAGCGTAGTATTATTTTACCCATACAGTTATCCTACCTTATAATGTTTCATCAATTTCTACTTGTAGTGCTTTTCCATATTCTAAAATAGAATAAATACACCAACAAAGTAAACCTCCAACGACTCCAGGACCTAATCCAACAAATAACACTAAGATAACGGTAATGATAATGAAACATGTTTTTAAGCCATTCATAATTGAATCTGAGAATGGATTATCTTCTTTCATAAGATTACGGAAGATTTTCTTAAACGCAGTTAATAAATAGAAACATGCAGAAGTAATAATTGTAGCGAATGCACAATTAATTCCTAGTGGGGTTGCATAATCTCCAGAAGTATAGAATTTTTCATAATTAATGGAAAAGTTTATTAACCCTTCAATCTTAAAGTTTTCTACCTTTACGGCTCCTTCTGCTACTTGTTGAACCATAGCTTCGTTAATTGTATCTTTAAACACAAAACAGCTAATTAAACCAATTAATGCTCCAACAATTCCAATTACCGCAACAACCTGTAAAGTACCAATTACTTTTTCTGCTGTTCTACAACGCTTTCGAATGACTTCTAATTTTTTATTTTGTTCACTCATATTGACCTCCTATTTATCAATTTCATCAATTAATTAATGTTTATCGATAATTTTATTATAACGAAAGATAAATGAATGTCAACAATTATTTAACGTTTATCATTAATTTATTTATTTGTATTATAAAAGGCGATAGATTTTACTATCGCCTTCTAATAAGAACTTTTTAAACAAAATTATTCAACATCTTGTGCGTTCTTCTTAGATACTAACTTGTTATAACGAGTTTGTGCATCATGAAGTGTCTTTGCGAATAACTTAGCTGCTTCTTCTTCCCCACGAATCTTAGGTAGGTTGAAGTAACGAGCTTCGTTATTTAAGAAGTCTTGGAACTTAGACCAATCTGGTTCTTTCGAATCGATTTGAAGTGGTTTTTCAAGTCTTGGATCATAACGATATAGAGTTACATAACCACATTCAACAGCGTTCTTCATTACCTTAGGTGCATTGACTAAGCCACCCTTAATTCCTTGTTCAGCACATGGAGAGTAAGCGATGATGATGGATGGTCCATCATAACTTTCAGCTTCTTTAAATGCTTTGATGGTTTGTAGTTGGTTAGCACCCATTGCAACAGATGCAACGTAGCAGTGACCATATTCCATAACGATTTGTCCTAAATCCTTCTTAGAGAGTGGTTTACCACCAGCAGCGAATTTCGCAATGGAAGCTGCTTGAGAAGATTTAGAAGATTGTCCACCTGTATTGGAGTATACTTCAGTATCTAATACAAGTACGTTAACGTTAAGGTTATTCGCCATTACATGGTCTAATCCACCGTAACCGATATCGTAAGCCCAACCGTCACCACCGACAATCCATACAGACTTACCAACGAGATCTCTTTCATAACCAAGGAGTTCTTTAACAGCTTCTACTTTACTGTCTTTTACACCTTGTACGAGTTTATCTTTGAGTTCTCTTTGTGCTTCACGGTTATCTTTTGCATCAAGATATGCTTGGAAGCAATCTTTGAGTTCTGGTTCAACTTTATCTAAGTTGTCTTCCATAATCTTTAAGATACGTGCAGATTTATAGTTTTGTGCAATTGCCATACCAAATCCATATTCTGCATTATCTTCAAATAGAGAGTTTGCCCAAGCAACACCGTTATCATCTGCATCTGTAACGAATGGTGTAGATGGTGTAGAAGAACAGTAGATCATAGAACATCCTGTTGCGTTGGCAACCATCATATCTTTACCAAACATTTGTGATGCTAAACGGTAATATGGAGCTTCTCCACATCCTGGACAACATCCACTTACTTCAAAGTAAGGCATGAGTAAGGAAGAATGTTGGATTGTTCCTTCTCTAGCATATTGTGGTTTGTATTCTGTTTCTTTATACATGTAATCTGCAAGAGGTTCTTGGTTTAATGCATCATTCACTTCTGCAACACCTAATGCCTTTGTTGGACATACAGTTAAGCAGACACCACAACCTACACAGTTTGCAGGAGATAATTGAATACGATATTTGAGTCCAGCATCTGCTGCACCATTGTATGCAGCAAGTTTCTTATCATCAACGAATGTTAATTCAACACCATTTGCATCTGCAATTTCTTGTGCCTTCTTAACTTCATTTTCATCTAATAAGAATGGACGAATTGTAGCATGAGGACATGCGAATGCACATTGACCACAAGCCACACACTTTGTAGCATCCCATTCAGGAACTTGTGTCGCAATTGTTCTCTTTTCCTTGAAGGAAACATTCTCAGGAATAGAACCATCTAATACACCATACTTCATGAAAGAAGATACAGGCATTTGATAACCTTCAAGTGCATTGATTCTTTGTAAGTTATTATCGAAGTAAGCATCACCAGTCTTTTCAAATAAACTATCACCATAAGTGAGATCTGCCCATGCTGGATCAACTTCTACTTTAACTAATCCACTCTTACCTTGATCAATTGCATCACAGTTGTTTTGAACAACATCTTCACCCTTACGTGCATAAGTATGTCTTGCACTGTCTTTCATTAATTCAACAGCTGTTGCATAAGGCATAATTTGTTCATTGAGAGCGAAGAATGCACTTTGTAGGATTGTATTTGTATGACGACCCATATGTGTATCTAATGCAATTTGTGTTGCATTGATGATATAGAAGTTTGCTTTCTTTTCTGCAAGTCTAGCTAACATACGGTTAGGTAAGTGTTTCGCAATATCTTCAGCAGAGAAAGTTGTATTTAATAGGAATGTTCCACCTTCTTTTAGGTCTTTAACCATATCATATTTGAAACAGTAGGAATCTAATGAACAAGAAATAAAGTCAGCTTGATCAATATAATATGGAGAATGA
>CADBUH010000079.1 GCA_902797775.1 uncultured Erysipelotrichaceae bacterium
GAAGAAAGAAATAAGCAAGAGTGTGATTCGCAGATTACACAGCGCTGTAAAGCGCAACTTTGAGAGCAGGGCTATGCCCGCATATGAAGAACCACCAGCTAGGCTGGTGGGTTACTATTTATTCACTTACCCTTTTTCTTGTAACGATATGAATTGGAGTTCCTTCAAAGTCAAAGGCTTGACGTAATTGATTTTCTAGGAATCTTTCATAAGAGAAATGCATTAATTTAGGATCATTAACAGAGAATACAAATGTAGGTGGATTCGCACTTACTTGTGTAGCGTAATAGATTCTTAAACGTTTTCCATTTCTAGCAGGAGCTGGATTTACAAGTTGTGTATCCGCTACAACTTCATTTAATACATTCGTAGGTATTCTTCTTGAAGCATTTTCATAGACACGATTAACTTCAGGAATAATTGTATTTACTCTTTGTTTTGTTTTCGCCGAAACAAATAAGATTGGTGCATAAGCTAGATATACAAATTCACTACGTACTTTATCAATGAATTCATTCATCGTCTTCTCATCTTTTTCAATTAAGTCCCATTTATTAACAACTATAATTAAAGGTTTTCCTTCTTCATGTGCATAACCTGCAACATGCTTATCTTGTTCACGAATCCCTTTATCTGCATCAATTAAGAATAAACATACATCACTACGAGATATCGCTGATAAAGCCCTTAATACAGAATATTTCTCTACATTTTCATATACTTTACCCTTTTTACGTATACCTGCTGTATCAACGAGTACATAATTAGAACCATTATAGGTAAATGGAATATCTACAGCATCTCGCGTAGTTCCTTGAATATCGGAAACAATTGCACGATCTTCATTTAATATTGCGTTAACTAAGGAAGACTTCCCAACATTTGGTTCCCCTATTACCGCAATATGAATTCCTTCTAACTCTTCAGCATTATCTTTTTCAGGAAAAGCAGCAACACAAGCATCCAATAAGTCACCAATTCCTATCCCATGTACACCACTACACGCAATCGGATCACCTACTCCTAAGGCATAGAATTCATAAATTAAAGATAATTTCGTATCATCATCAACCATATTTACAGCTAATACAATTGGTTTTTTAGAACGCTGTAACATAGATGCGATATATTTATCATCATCACTTAAACCACTTTTCGCACTTACCACAAATAAAATAACATCGGCTTCTTCAATCGCTATTTCTACTTGGGCTCTTATTTCTGTTTGAAAAGGTTGGTTTTCTATTTGAATACCACCTGTATCAATTAGATAAAACTCTTGATTAACCCAATGACAACGTGAATAGAGACGATCTCTTGTGACACCAGGTACATCTTCTACAATAGAACGTCTTTCCCCTATCATACGATTAAAAATCGTTGATTTACCAACGTTTGGTCTACCAACGATTGCGATTACTCCATGGTTCATTTAGAACCTATTCTTTCTGATACAATCTTCATAATTGTATCGACTACTTCATCAATCGTTAAATCAGATGTATCTACTTTAATCGCATCCTCTGCTTGACGTGATGGAGAATGTTCGCGATGTGTATCTTGATAATCTCTTTGTGCAATATCTTCTTTAATCTTTTCTAAATCATTATCAAGAATGCCTAATTCTTGATTTTGTTTATAACGACGTAGAGCACGTGCTTCTACACTAGCAGTTAAAAAGATTTTAACTTCTGCATCTTTTAAGACAACGGTTCCAATATCTCTACCATCCATAATAAAACCTTTGTCTTTAGCCATTTCTTGTTGACGTTTTACTAAATCTTCTCTAACTTTTTCTAATTTAGATACATCTGAAGCAGCCATACTAACATCATCATTACGAATCTCTTTTGTGACATCTTCACCATCTAAAAAGATTTGACCATCAGATGTCATTTTAATATCTGTAGTCTTAAGCATTTCACATACTGCAGCTTCATCATCTAATTTAATATTCGATTTTAAAGCTTTTAAAGCAGTACAACGATACATCGCACCTGTATCTAAATGTACATAATTTAGTTGTGTAGCTAATCTTTTCGCAATAGTACTCTTTCCAGCAGCACTAGGTCCATCGATCGCAATATTAATTCTCATCTTACAACTCCTCTAAGTGATAAAATCCAATAAATGACAACCGCTAGAACTACTAATAACGCAATAATTAATACAATTAGAACACCATTCAGTACACGATTTGTACGGTTCATCTTATCACTAACTTCCGTTAGATTATCTTCATAATCATCTAATTGTGCTCGCATTTGTGTTGTTTCATTAAGTAATTGTTGACGAGCAGTTCTTTCTGCAGCTAAATGCATATCTAAAGAATGATCTGTATTATATTCATTTTGATTATTATCTTGATCATTAATTAAACTTTGAACTTCAGCTGCAATATCTTCTTTTGTAAGTGTAGAAGTTTGATTTTCTTCTTCAAATAATGGAATATCTTCTAATATTGGTTCAGCAACCGGTGCAAAAGCAGGAATATCAACGGTATTCTCTTTCTTTACTTCTTCTACAACTGGAACAGGAGGTAAATCTTTTTTCTCTTTTACCTCTTTTATATCAGAAACATGTGCTAAATCAATTGTAGGTTCATTGACTTCCTCTTTCGGTTCTGTATAAGGTTTTAATGGAACTTCAGGCGTATCATTTCGAAGCGCACTTAAAATATTTAATTCAGTATCCGTAGAATCAACTCTACCTTTTGACTTATTATATTCTTTAATTTCTTTAATATATTCATCTAAGTATTCATTATCAAAAGCACTTGTCTTAGAAGGATCATTCCCAAATAAAGGTAATACTGGATCTTCTTTAACAGGTTTCTCTTCTAATTCCTCAAGATATTGTTTTCTACGTGCATGAATAGGATCATGGGATTCCGCAGATACTTTATCTTCATCCTCATAAGAAGAAGCATTAATTCTTTTTAAACGACTTTCATAAGAAGCTAGTTCCTTTGTTTGAGGTAAACCTTCTTCTTCATGATTATTTTGAAGTTTATTTCTTAACTCTTCATATTTTTCTGTTCTTGAATACTTTGCCATATTAGTTCTCCATTAACGGGTACTATTATACCATAGCAAAGCCACTTTTTAACATTAACGATGTAATAATGGAGAAATATGTTTATAGAGAAGAATCGTAACTAGACTCACTAAAAAACCCTTCACAAGATTAAATGGTGAAGTCGCTAATAACACAAAGGTTAAACGATCTTTGATGAGTGGTACAATCGCACTTCCCATACCAATTAAAGCTTCCATAGGCATTTGGAAGAAATAAGAATACGCAGGTAATAAAACAAAATAGTTTAGAATAACACCCACAATAATAAAACATATCGTACCTAATACTAACCCTTTAATCGCATTTTCTTTCGTTTTATTATTTTGATAAACAATTACTGCAGGTAGCACAAGAGCACATCCTGTTAAAAAGTTTGCGAGTTCTCCTACATAAGCTGTACTTGTTCCTTTAAATAAAATACTTAAGACAATTTTTAAAGCTTCAATTGCGACAGCAGATTTCCAACCCATCGCAAAGCCTCCAATTAATACTGCAACTTCACTAAAATCTAATTTATAGAAAGATGGAGCAATTGGAAGTGGAAAATCAAAAAACATAAGAATGAATGCTACGGCGCCTAAAATCGCAATTTTGGCAATGATACTGGTTGTTGAATTTTTCATAATGGTTTTTCTCCTCCGCCTCATCAAAAAAGAGGCTTTTGATAAAAACCTCGGGGTAAAAAAAATACTGTAACTCTTCCATCCAGACTTTACTGTCGCCACTAGAATTTCACTAGTTCCTACTGCATCGCAGCTCGCGGGGTATAACCGCCGGTCAGGAATTTCACCCTGCCCTGAGTTTTATCATATACTATATTACTCTTCCATTTAGAAAAGTAAATATATTTAATTTAAAAAGACACGTAATATTTGTAAGATATCTTCTCCAGATGTCTTAAACCAATATCCTAATAAGAACGCAGCTAAACCAAATCCAATGGATGTGATAACAATCGATCCATATTTGGAAAAACCACTCGTAATCATATGTACATGGGTATGTAGATTACAGGAATAAACTAAAGCAATAATAAATGTAATCCAACCTAATAATGGTTGATTAAACACAAGTAATAAACCTGCAATTAAATATGGAATTACAATACTAGGAGAAACAAAACTTTCTGCAGTAAGGATCTTTTTGAACTGGAACCCTTTTCCAAATAATAAACCAACAAACGATTCTAATAAGTAAATAATTGTTTCCGTTAAAACACCAAAGAATACAACTCTTAACCATCCCCATGCCATATCCGTAAATAGCATACGAGCATAACTAAATGCTTCTTGATTCAGATGATTCGCTAAATAATAGATATAAGGAATCACAATAATTCCCCATTTAATAGCCAATTTAACAATAGGAATCCATAACTGTTTAAAATCATAAAAATCGATACGTTCTACAATTTCATATGGATTCTTAAGTACTTCTAAAATATGAACATTAAAATGTTTCTTTAATAATTCATAATCTAATTCTTTTTGTAATACTAATGTATCATCCGAAGTTCGAAGTTGAATTGTATTTGATAATTGATCTACTTTTGTTGGTTTTTCAACAATCGAAGGAATTGACTTTAAATCTAATTCTTCATCATCGTTTGTACTAGTAGATACATCCTCTTTCTTAGTTAATCGAGCTTCTAAATCTTCTTTTGATGTTTCTTCAATTTTATTAATTGACTCTTCTTCAATTGATAAAGAATCTTCTTTTTTGGGTTCTTCAATAATCTCTTTATCTTCACTTAAAACAGTAGTTTCACTACTTTTAAGTTCTGCATCCTTAATAACAACCGAATCTTTTTTCTTTTTCTTCGTTGTTTTTGCTTTTGTATCTTTTGTTGCAGCTTTTGTAGAACGTTTCTTCTTAGGTTTTTCTACTTTCGTTCCATCTTCGTTCTTTTTTGAATAACTCGCTTTTTTTTCTTTCGCGGCTTTCTTTTCTTCCGCAGTTAAGATACTATAGGAAGTCTTTTTTTGTTTTTTAGTGGCTGTTTTAGAAGATTTAACGGGTTGTTTCGTTATATTCTCTTGTACAGTATTTTCTTCCATAGAATCCTCCATAATACGCAAATAAAATGTGCTTATTTAGCACATTTTGTATTTTATGCACGGCCAGAATATTTTCCGTCGGCTGTTGAGATTAATACCATTTCTCCATTTTGGATAAAGAGAGGTACACGGATTTCTAATCCGGTTTCTACTTTCGCATTTTTTGTAGCAGATGTAGCTGTATCCCCTTTTACTGCAGGTTCACATTCTACAATTTGTAATTCAACTTTATCTGGTAAGATAACACCAAGAATTTCAGTATTATACATCGTAATTGTAACTACATCATTTTCTTTCATAAATTGCATTTCCCATTGGAGACGATCCTTAGGAATTTCAATTTGTTCATATGTGCTACTATCCATAAAGACAAGAGCATCACCACCATCATAGAGGTATTGCATTTCTTTCTTATCAATATGTGCTTGTTCTACCTTATCACCACCTGTGAAAGATAATTCATTAATTACACCTGTTCTTAAATTCTTTACTTTAACTTTAACAATCATTTGACGCATAGCTGTTTTATTATGATCAATATCTAAAACAGTATAAATATTACCTTCATTTTCAAATGTTGTTCCTGGCTTTAAATCATTAACAATAATCATTTTATCAACTCCTATGTTATTTATTTTATTATTTAATACTTGTTTGTCAACTTAATAGAAACATAAATTTTTTAAATTTTTTTCAATTTTTTAGGGGAACTTTAAAAATCTTGTAAATATATTGTGTGAAGGAGGAGGAAATGTACAATGAATTAGTCTCTTGTATAAGAATTGCTTTAAAAAATAATGTAACCGATATCCATTTTAACCTTGATCATAATGAAAAATTAACGATTGATATGAGAGTAGATGGTCAAATTAAGCGGTTAAAAAACCATCATTTAGATGCATCCTTTTTTCGGTATTTATTATTTCGTGCAAATCTAGATGTCAGTAAAACACTAGTACCTCAAACTGGACAATTTGAAATCGAAGTAGATCACATTAAACTATCACTTCGTGTTGCCTTGCTAAGTAGTTTATCCATGTCTAGTGCAGTATTACGAATCTTAAATAATCATGGTGTATTATCCATTGATTCTTTAACGAACAATCAAGCACAGATTAATTGGCTTCGTAAGATAACAAAAAATAGAAATGGGCTCTATTTATTTAGTGGTCCTACAGGTAGTGGTAAAACAACGACTCTATACACATTATTAAATGCTGAAAAGAAGAAAAAGATTTTTACCTTAGAAGATCCAATTGAAGTCTATTTTGATAATTTCATTCAGATTCAAGTCAATGAGAAACAAAATATGAGCTATCAAGATGGTATCAAACAATTAATGCGTCATGATCCCGATATCATAATGATTGGCGAGATCAGAGATAATGTGGCGGCTGAAATGGCAGTACGTACCTCCTTAACAGGCCATCTTGTAGTCTCTTCAATTCACTCCTATAGCTGTATTGGCGCCATTGAGAGAATGTTGGATCTTGGGGTTAATAAACATCAATTATTTGATGTACTACATGGTGTTTCATGCCAAAGGTTATATACCACTACATCTCATACGAAATTAGGCATTTATGAAATCATGGATAAAAAGGAGGTTGATTATTATCACAAATATGAAACAAAAAGCGATTCATTCATCTCTCTACAAGAAACCATTGAAGCAAACATTAAAGCCGGCATTCTTACAGAAGAAGAAACGGCACAAGACCGTAATTAATGAAATTGATTATGAGGGCATTTTACAGTTAACACAATCTGGATTTACACTTCAAGAAACATTAACCCTTCTTGAAAATGAAAAGAATAAAGATTGTTTTCGTGAAATCCTTTCAAAACTTGAGGATGGCATTCCTATTAATAACTTCTTTGCAACCTATATCCCAAAAAAATATAGACTCTATTTTAGGAATCTAATCATTATAACCTCTTTCAAAGATGCCATCGCCCTTTCTTATAATATTGTTCACGAAAACGAACAAACACGTAAAGCTCAATATAAATCAATGATCTATCCTATTCTCCTGTTTATTTCTACCTTATTCGGTCTATTAGCTTTTAATGAATTGTGTTTTCCTCCCCTTCTAACTTTATTAGAATCGTTCCAATTTGATAGTCATTCTTACCATTATCTACATATCATCATTCGTATAATTGTTGGAATCATTGTATTACTTTTATTAATCTTTATGATTATCTTCCACTACTATAAATCTCATCTAATAAAACTCTATAAAAGATTTCGTAGAATCCCTTTCGTATCACAATTTGTATCAATTGATTTTATTCAATTCTTCTTAGAATGTACGAAATTAGGAATCTCAACAAGAGATACATTATCCATATTAAAGAAGATTGAAAATAAACCTCTTGTCGTATATCTAGCTTCTACGATTGAAACACAACTATTAGCAGGTGAAAACTTTATTCAAGCATTTAAAAATAGTGAATTAGATGAAATGTTAAATCGTTTTATAACGATTGCCTATTATTCTACCAATATGGATGAGATGCTAATAACGTATCTATCATTCACAAAGGAACGTATTCTAAAAACAATTAAAAAACTAACGTATTTTATCCAAATCTTTTCGTACAGTCTTATTGGAGTAATGTTGATCTTTATTTATCAAATCTTATTACTACCAATGGATTTATTAACAAAATTATAGGAGGTATTATGAAAAAAGGTTTTACTTTATTAGAAATGATTATTGTTGTTACAATCATCTCAATTCTATTTTTATTAACGGTTCCAAATATTCAAAAAGTTGTAGGTGTTGTAGATGATAAAGGATGTGAAGCACAAATTAAAGTGGTTGATTCTGCAATCTTAGAATATCGTTTAGAAAACGGAAAGAATCCAGGAAGTATTGGTGAGTTAGTTGGAGCAGGTTTTTTAACCAATGAACAAACAAAATGTAGTAATAATAAGAGTATTTCCATCTCAAATGGGCAAGCGCATGCATAAGAAAGGTTTCACATTAATTGAAATGTGTTTAGTAATTGTTCTAATGAGTATCCTATTCACCATTTCGATTAAGCACTCTATCAATACTTCTTATCCTTATTATCAATTCCCCTCTAAGTATTTAAGAGTTCAAAGTGAAGCAATCTTAGAAGCGAATCATAAAGAATTAATCGATGAATATGCAATATCCTTTAATGAAAATGGAAATGTTAAAAAAGCACAAACATTACACTTTCCACAAGGAGACATCGTAGTTGAACTAGGTGGTGGTAGACTTGTATATAAATAAGAAAGGATTTCTTTTGTTAGATACGTTACTTTGTATAGCGATATTATCGGTAATTATCCAGATAACACTCCTTTCAACTTCTTATCGTTATCAAGAAAAACAACGAATCTATCAAAAAGAAAACTTGGATGGAGATTATATAAAAGCTTCTAATCATTCAATATGTATCGCAATCGATTTAGAAGAGGATCAATCCTAGCAGAATATATTATCTCCATCCTCATAGTAATCACTTTTATTCCTCTATTAATACTATGTATTCGAATCAATCTATCTTCTCTTACCTTTCAAGAAGAAGCACAAGATGAAATTGCGCTTGCCCAATTAAAGAAAATCTTAAATGTTGGATCCTCCTTTGAAGTAAGTTCAAATATGATTCAATTTGATTATCATGATGAAAAATATCGTCTCTATCTAGTGAATAATCATTTAATACTAACACCTGGAACACAAATCTTCTTATCGGATATTGATTCCATCAACTTTTACCTCGATCAATCTTATATTTATTGTACATACAAAAGAAAGGAGTATTCCCAAACAAGAGTATTAACACATGTATAAAAAAGGCTTTATTTCTGGATATTTCATCTTTTATGCAATCTTAATCTTTAGTTTAATAACCATTATCTTTACCAATTCCAATCAATATAAAATAGCACGTTATAATATTCAAAAAACCAATGAATATTTAGGATTAGAGAACTATATTATTCGTTCTATCCAAGCTTATATAGAAGAAGATATTGATTTAGAATTACTACAATTAGAAAATACGACTTATCAAATAAAAATGACTGAAAATACAATCTATATCGATGTTTTTCAGCCATTAAAAGAAACAATCATCATTACCTTAGTTAATCATAAAGTATATGATTATGAAGTAATACGTAATGAGTTATCTTATAAAGATTAATAGGTATGATTCAAATAATAATTCATCATCTTCTCTTGTCCAATTGTAGAAGATGGTCCATGCCCTGGATAAATAATCAAATCACTTTCTAAGGTATTAATAAACTTCAAGGATTCATTCATTTCATCATCATTTCCAGAATATAAATCCGTTCGACCAATATCATTAGCGAATAAGGTATCTCCTGTGAATAATACATTTTTATAACGTATTAATACGGAACCACTCGTATGACCAGGAGTATGATAAATTTTAAATTTGAAGTTACCTAGTATTAAAGAATCTTCAAAAGTTGAAACAGGAGAAGTAATTGGATGTTTACTACCACCTGCATAGATTGAACCAACTGTTTTAATTAAAGATTCATCCTCTTTATGGATATAGACAGGACAATGGTATTCATCTACTAAATCATCAACTGCACCTGTATGATCATCGTGTCCATGTGTTAGAAGGATTCCTACTACCTTATCTTCCGGTTTTACTTTTGAAATTAGAAAAGAACCATATTTACCAGGATCAATAAAGACTACTTCATTTCCCTCTCTTAATAAATATGAGTTTTCTTCAAAATCACCGATTGGATAGCATTCAATCTTCATAGATAATAAAAAATAACCGAAAGGTTATTTTTTCTCCTTATGTACAGTCTTTTTATTACATCTAGGACAATACTTTTTTATTTCCATCTTTTCTGTATGAGTACGTTTATTACGTGTACCAATGTAGTTTTCTTCACCACATTCACTACATTTAAAAGTGATATTCTCTCTAGGCATAAGTAACCCTCCTATCTATTTGCTAAAACAGTATATCATAACCATTTTTATTTTCCAAGCACAATGAGGTAGAATAATAGAGAGGTGTCTATGAGAAGAGAAGAAACAAGAAAAATATACGTTGGAAATATCCAAATTGGTGGTCAAAATAAGTGTGTTATTCAATCCATGACCAATGTTAAAGCTAAAGATATAACTGCTTCTATCCAACAAATCAATGAATTAGCAGACAATGGATGTGAAATTGTTCGTCTTGCGGTACTTGATGAAGAAGATGCAAAAGCTATTAAAGAGATCAAAAAAGGTACTTCTGTACCCCTTGTAGCAGATATTCACTTTAATTATTTATTAGCGCTTATAGCGTTAGA
>CADBUH010000080.1 GCA_902797775.1 uncultured Erysipelotrichaceae bacterium
AATCCATCCTTCATTGATAAAACGAGAGAGAGTTTGTTCGGAGATTCCATCAATATCCATTCCTGCTTTTGATACAAAGCGTGTGAACTTCTTTAACTCTTTTGCAATACAAGCTGGATTTGTACAAAGTAATGTTTTGGTTCCACTTTCTTCCGATTCTTTAATCTTTGTTGGAGAACCACATACTGGACAGCACGTAGGGATATTAAAGGAACCAACGGTTTCATTTACTTTGATAACCTTTGGGATAATTTTATTCGCTTTGATGACGGAAATCTTCGTTCCTTTATCCCCAATCCCTAAGCGTTCACATTCTGATATATTACATAAGGAAGCACGCTTTACGATTGTACCTTCAAGTTCAACTGGTTCAAAAACCGCAACTGGTGTAATCGTAGAAGCAGCACAAGACCATAAGACATAATCAAGTGTTGTATCTGCGGATTCATCTTGCCACTTGAACGCATAGCCTGCCCTTGTCGCATGATGTCCTGTTACACTACCTGTACTTGCGTATTCTGTATCATCATATCCAATCACAAGTCCATCAACTGGATAAGGATTTTGATTTGATGTAACTTTAATCGTCCAACGATCAATCACTTCTTGTAGAGTCATCTCATCCGGTGTATTCACTTTTTCTCTTTCAACACAAGTAAATCCTTGGCTTTCTAGATAATCCATCCTCTCACCCCAAGAGATGATTTCTTTTTCTACATATACTAATGTGAAAGGTATCCAATGAATCTTTCTTCGTTTTAATTCTTCTACATCCTTTAATGTTAAAGAACCAGATGCTAGATTTCTAGGATTTGCGTAATCTTCTTCCGATTCCATACGGAATGTTTCAAAGTCTTCATAAGAGATAACCGCTTCCCCACGTATCACAAGATGACCTTTCTCTTGAATTGTTTTCGGAATCCCAAAGATTCCATCCACAAGATGTGTAATATTTGTCCCAATATGTCCATCTCCTCTTGTGACTATCTTTGTGAGTTTTCCATCATCATATGTCACTACGAGTGTTAATCCATCTAACTTCCAAGATACCCATATTGGTCTTTGATCTGCCCATTTCACTAGATCAGAAACTTGTTTGGTTTTCGCAAGTGATAAAGCTAAAAATTCATGCGGTTCTTTTTGTCCTACAATTTTATCTTCCGATACATTTTGGGTAGGACTATCTTCTAAAACAATTCCTGTTTCTTCTTCTAAAGCTTTTAATTCATCAAAAAGCGCATCCCATTCATAGTCACTCATCAATTCTTGATGACCACTATAATAGGCATCTGAAGCTTCATTCAATTGTTTAATAAGTTGTTCAATACGTTCTCTTTTATCCATAAGATTCCTCTAATTTAAATCTTTCTTACGTTTTAAAGATGGATGTCCTGCTTGTAGTTTCTTTACACCATAAGGATATGGAAAAGCCACTTCTACATATCCACCTGCACAAGATATCACAATTCCTTCCCCAAACTTTGTATGTACGAGTTGTTCACCTTTCTCATAATGAACTTTCTCTGCTTTCTTAATACGCTCTGTAAATGTACTTTCTTCATTCTTATTGAATAAGAGATGCGATAAAGAGTGTTCACGTAAATTTCCTTGTCCATCTTGTACAGCACCTTTATGTTCAATATAGTCTTCTTCAATTTCATCGATGAAACGTGAACGTGTACGTACTTTTTGAAGAATATAACTATAGCCACCAGCTTCGGTTAAATATAGTTTATTCTTCGCTCTAGTAAAGGCTACATACGCTAGTCTTCTTTCTTCCTCAACGCCACGATGTCCTTCATTCATCGCTCTTTCATTTGGGAATATCCCATCATTCATATCACTCACAAAGACCGTATCAAACTCTAATCCTTTCGCTGCATGTACCGTCATTAATTGCACAAAATCACTCGCCATTGTTTCATCTCGATCTCCATAAAGAGAGACAAGTTGTAGGTATTCTTCTAAAGTACTATCTGGATAATTCTCAGAGAATTCTTTCACATCATCAATAAGTTCTTTTAAGTTTTCAATACGATCTACTTCATTATTCTCTTCTAACATTGCTCGATATCCAGAATCTTCTATGATTTGTTCAAAGAGTTGGAATGGTTCTAATTTTCCTTCACTAGAAATCTTCTTCCAGTTTTCTACCATTGATACAAAAGAATCTAAGGTTGTTTGAACTTTCCCTGCGAATAGTTTTTCATCTCGTATTACTTCATACATTGTCTTATTTAATTCTTTACTCTTCGTAGCGATTGTCTCCATTGTCTTATTGCCAATCCCACGTTTTGGTTTATTAAGAATTCTTTGTAGTGCTAAATCATCTGCACTTTCAACCATTCTTAAATAACACAATGCATCTTTAACTTCCATACGTTCAAAGAAGCGAATTCCACCATAGATGATATAAGGGATTCTTTCATCTAAGAGGGCTTTTTCTAATGAACGAGATAAATAATTTGAACGATATAAGACCGCAATATCATGTAGTGGTTTTCCACCTTTATTTAACTCTTTAATCTTATTCGCAATCCAAGCAGCTTGAAATTCATCGGAAGCACTCGCATAATGGGTAATCTTTTCTTCCGATACTCTTCTTGTATAGAGTTCTTTTTCAACACGATGTTTATTATTCTTAATCACACTATTCGCTCCATTTAAGATCGCTTCTGTAGAACGATAGTTTTCATTTAATACAATCGTTGTGGTCTTCTTATAATCCTTTTCAAAATTAAGGATGATATTCACATCTGCCCCTCTCCAGGTATAGATGGTTTGGTCAGGATCTCCTACTACATATAAGCTATTATTTGGTCCTGTTAATTGGGTAATTAAGGTATATTGAATTTTATCGATATCTTGAAACTCATCCACATGAATATAATGAAATTTCTTTTGCCACTTATCTAAGACTTCAGGAAACTTACGAAACATTCTTACAGTCCATAGAATTAAATCATCAAAATCAAGTCCATATAATGCATTTTGTCGATCTAGATAGTAAGCATAGACTTTCGCTTTTGTCTTATCTCCACTAAGACTACCCGCAAGTTCCATCGCCCTTTCTACACTAATCTCTGCACTTTTATTATTCGAGATATAATCCAACATAGAACTATAAGAAAAAACAGATGTTTCTATCCCATATTCTTTATAAGCTTCTTTTAAGATTGCCTTTTGATCTTCCGCATCTAATACTGTAAAGTTTCTAGGCCATCCCATACACATAATATCTTCACGTAAGATACGTACACATAAAGAGTGAATGGTACTAATCCAAGGTTGACTTGTCTCATTCTCTAACATCTTACGAATACGTTCTTTCATTTCATTTGCGGCTTTATTCGTAAATGTAATCGCTAATATTTTATAGGCAGGAACACCTAAATCTTGGATTAAATGCGCAATACGCATGGTTAAAACTCTTGTTTTCCCTGATCCAGCTCCCGCAATAACACGTATATATTTATCTTCCGAAAGAACCGCTTCTTTCTGATTCTCATTTAAGGACGAAATATCTATCATAAAACACTCCAAACGTGTATATTATACCATCTCTTATCCTTATATTATTAACAATCATGGTATAATCGAGATATGTTATTGATAGCGAATAAATGGAAAGATTATGAATGCTTAGATGCAGGAAATGGGGAAAAATTAGAAGCCTGGAATGGGATTGTTTTAAGGCGTCCTGACCCTCAAGCAATCTGGAATGTGGATACAAACCAAGCTCATTGGAAAAAAGTAGACGCAATCTATCATCGTTCAAAAAGTGGTGGTGGTAGTTGGGAATATAAACATACCCTCCCAGAACAATGGACCATACAGTATGGTGACTTAACTTTTAAAGTATCCCCTACTGGTTTTAAACATACCGGTATATTCCCCGAACAAGCAGTCAATTGGGATTGGATGAAAGAATTAATTCAATCACATAAAGAAGAAATAAGAGTATTAAATCTTTTTGCCTATACAGGTGGAGCCACAATGGCTTGTGCGAAAGCAGGAGCGAAAGAGGTTGTCCATGTGGATGCCTCGAAAGGAATGGTACAGTGGGCAAAAGAAAATCGAGATTTATCTCATCTTGAAGATAAAACCATCCGTTTTATCGTAGATGATTGTCTTAAATTTGTAGAAAGAGAAAAAAGAAGAGGTAGAACCTATCACGGAATCCTTATGGATCCTCCTTCCTATGGAAGAGGACCAAATGGAGAAATGTGGAAGTTTGAAAAAGAGATTACAACCCTCATTGAAAAAACATTAGATATCTTTGATGAGAATGGTTTATTCTTTCTTATCAATTCTTATACCACTGGTTTTTCTTCCATTGTCTTAAATAACTTAATGACTTCAATGATTCTACCAAAGCATCCTAATGGAACAATTGATACAGGAGAAGTCGCTTTACCTCTTACGAAGAGAAACCTTTTACTTCCTTGTGGAATCTATGGGAGATGGCAAAGAAATGATTAATATTCTATATGAAGATAATCACTTATTAGGGGTTGAGAAACCTTGTAATATACCTGTACAAGAAGATGATAGTAAAGATGAAGATTTACTATCTATCTGTAAAGCTTACATCAAAGAAAAATACCAAAAACCAGGAAATGTTTATCTTGGTTTAGTCCATCGCTTAGATCGTCCTGTAGGAGGATGTATGATCTTCGCACGTACAAGTAAAGCAGCTTCTAGATTATCCGAACAAATGCGTAAGAATGAAATCAAGAAAACCTATTACGCAATTGTAGAAGGTATGCTAGATGAAACAAGTGGAACACTTATTGATTACTTAGTAAAAGACCATAAAACAAATACTGTTTCAACAACGGATGAAGCACATGGTAAAAAAAGTATTCTCCATTATGAAGTATTAGAGACAAGAAATCATCTTTCTCTTCTAAAGATTCAATTAGAGACAGGTCGCTCTCATCAAATACGCGTTCAGCTTTCTTCACGAAAGCACCCAATCGTAAATGATCAACGTTATAATCCAAACGCAAAGAAAGGTCAAATCGCTTTGCATTGTATACAACTACAGTTTGAACATCCTACCAAAAAAGAAGAAGTAATCTTAACTTCAAAGGCGCCTAATGAATGGCCTTGGACAGAATTTGAGGTGATATAAATGAGTGAAGTAAAAAAGAAAAGAAGAAAACGTAGAAGATATCGGATTGTCTGGCCTTGGGAACAAAAGAAAACCCAAACCCAAACAACAGAGAATCCAGAAAAAAGATATGTGAAAAGAAGAAGGATTAAATTAAGAAAAGAAGTTTATTATGTCTTAATTAGTATCTTTGTCTTATTATTACTC
>CADBUH010000081.1 GCA_902797775.1 uncultured Erysipelotrichaceae bacterium
AGAATATGAAGTCTTAGAACTAGGTATTCGTAATCCAAATGAAATACAAACCAAGAAATTAGAATGTGGAGATGTAGGATGGGTTGCAGCCTCCATTAAATCCATACGTGATATTCAAGTAGGTGATACGATTACTTTAGTATCAAATCCTGCAGAAAAACCTTTAGAAGGATATCGACGTTTAAATCCTATGGTTTATTGTGGTTTATATCCTTCGGATGCACAAAAATATGAAGATCTTCATGATGCATTAGATAAATTACAGTTATCGGATGCTTCTTTACAATATGAACCTGAAACTTCTCAAGCCCTTGGCTTTGGTTTCCGTTGTGGTTTCTTAGGTTTATTACATATGGATGTTGTACAAGAAAGATTAGAAAGAGAATATAACCTTGATTTAATATGTACAGCTCCATCTGTTATTTATCATGTTTATTTAACAGATCATACGATGTTATCGATTGATAATCCTGCGAAATTACCAGATGCTGTAAAGATTGATCATATTGAAGAACCATATGTAAAAGCTGAAATTATGGTTCCTGATGCATATATAGGTGCAGTAATGGAACTTGCACAAGGGAAAAGAGGAATCTATAAATCAATGGATGTGATTGATAATGGTAGAAATCTTATTATTTATGAATTACCTTTATCGGAAATTATCTTTGATTTCTTTGATCGTTTAAAATCAGTTTCAAAAGGCTATGCATCCTTGGATTATGAACTATTAGATTATCGAAAAGAAGATTTGGTTCGTATGGATATTCTTTTAAACGGAGAACCAGTCGATGCATTAAGTGTCATTGTGCATCGTAGTGATGCATATCGTCGTGGAAGTGATATTACCGTACGTTTAAAAGAATTAATCCCTAAGCAACAATTTGAAATACCAGTACAAGCTGCCATTGGTGGTAAAGTTATTGCGCGTACAAATATTAAATCTCTTCGTAAGAATGTCTTAGCGAAATGCTATGGTGGTGATATTAGCCGTAAGAAGAAACTTCTAGAAAAACAAAAAGAAGGTAAGAAACGTATGAAAGCAGTTGGATCTGTAGTCATACCACAAGAAGCTTTTATGGCTGTATTATCGAGAGATGATGATACGAAATAATATGGTTGAACATTGTTATATACATGTACCATTTTGTAAATCCATTTGCTATTATTGTGATTTTTGTCATGTTCAATATAATCGAGATTTGGTAAAAGAGTGGTTAAATGCTTTAAAAGATGAATTTAATCATTATCCAATAAATAACCATTTAAAAACCGTCTATATTGGTGGAGGAACACCAACTTCGTTAGAAGATGATTTATTAAAAGAACTTTTAGAATTAATAAAACCTTATACATCTAATGTAGATGAATATACGATTGAGATTAATCCTGAAACTTTAACCTTATCAAAAGTATTATTACTAAAAGAATATGGGATTAATCGAGTAAGCATTGGGATTCAAGCTTATCAAGAGCATCTATTAAAGATGATGAATCGTAAACATACCTTTGAGGATGTCCGTAATACTGTTTCACTTTTAAAGAACAATGGAATTACAAATATTGCGGTCGATATTATTTATTCATTACCTACACAAACGATGGATGATTTAAAAGAAACGATGGAACATGTATTAAATCTTAAGCCTTCTCATGTCTCTATTTATAGTTTACAAATTGAAGAAGGTACTGTTTTTTATCAAAAGGGTATTGAACCATTGGATGAAGATTTAGAAGCAGATATGTATGATTATCTATGCGACTATCTAAAAGAACATGGTTATGAACAATATGAGATCTCAAACTTCTCTTTACCTGATAAACAATCTAAACATAACTTAGCTTATTGGCATTATAAAGACTTTTATGGGTTCTCTTGTGGAGCGAGTGGTAAAGAAAATCATGCACGGTATGACCATACAAAAAATATTAAGGACTATTTAAAGAATCCATTTTATCGAGAAGAGATACCTCTTACACAAAAAGATGAAATGTTTGAGATGGTTATGATGTCTTTACGTTTAGTTAAGGGTTTATCCAAAAAGGAATTTCAAGATAAATATAATATTTCGATAGATGAAGTTTATGGGAAGGTAAATGAGAATTTAATTAAACAAGGTTTATTAATTGAAGATGAGGAATCTATTTCTTGCAGTGAAAAAGGGTTTCCAATCTTAAATACCATTTTAGAATACTATCTTGATTGACTTGTAAGATAGGAAGTGGTATAAATAATTATGCTTTTACACTAGGTTTTACGTAACCTCAACGTATTGCTTGGTATAAAAGGAAACAGTTATTTGGAGGTAAAAAAGAATGTTAGAAAAAGAAACTGTAGAAAAGATTGTTAAAGATTTTGGACGCGGTAATAATGACACTGGTTCTGTAGAAGTTCAAGTTGCATTATTAAC
>CADBUH010000082.1 GCA_902797775.1 uncultured Erysipelotrichaceae bacterium
AAAAAAGAATTTGACATAAAAGTAGACCATGAATATGGAGATAGTGATATTCAAGTATTAGATGGTCTAGAAGCTGTCAGAAAAAGACCTGGTATGTATATTGCATCAACTTCAGAAAAAGGATTACACCATCTTGTATGGGAAATTGTGGATAATGGAATTGATGAAGCAATGGCAGGTTACGCAACAACCATCACAGTATCGGTTGATAAAGATAACGTTATCAGTGTAGAAGATGATGGTCGTGGTATGCCTACAGGTATGAATGAAAAAACAGGGAAATCAACCATTGAAACTATTTTTACTGTCCTACACGCAGGAGGTAAATTTGGTGGTGGAGCCTATAAAGTATCTGGTGGACTCCATGGTGTCGGTGCTTCGGTCGTAAACGCACTCAGTGAATGGCTAGAAGTCTCTGTATTCCATGAAGGTAAAATCTACCAAATTCGTTTTGAAAATGGTGGCCATCCAGTTGATGAACTTAAGGTTGTAGGAACTTGTGATAAAGATAAACATGGATCTCTCATTCGCTTTAAAGCAGACCCTACCATCTTTACGGAAACGACGGTATACAATTATGAAACTTTAAGAGATCGTCTTAGACAACTCGCGTTCTTAAACAAAGGAATTCGGATTATCTTTAAAGATGAACGTGTAGAAGATGAAAAGAAAAAAGAACATACCTTTATGTTTGAAGGTGGTCTAAAACAATACGTAGAATACTTAAATAAGAATCGTACAACGATACATTCAGATATCATCTATTGTGAAGGAAATGACCAAGGAATTGAATGTGAAGTAGCCGTTCAATATAACGATGGTTATAATCCAAATGTTTATACATTCTGTAATAATATCAATACTGCAGAAGGAGGAACCCATGAAGAAGGATTCCGTCTTGCGTTAAATAGAGTTATTAATAAATACGCTAGAGAAAAAGGAATCTTAAAAGAAAAGGATGAGAATTTAACTTCTGATGACTGTAAAGAAGGTATTACAGCGATTATAAGTGTAAAACATCCAGATCCTCAATATGAAGGACAAACCAAAACAAAATTAGGAAATAGTGAAGTTAGAAAGATTGTATCTGAAATCTTTGGTACACAATTAGAACGTTTCTTAATGGAAAACCCAGACCAAGCGAAATCCATTATGGATAAAGTTACGCTTGCTTCTCAAGCACGTATGGCTGCGAAGAAAGCACGTGAAGCTACCCGTAGAAAGAATCCATTAGAAATTGGATCTTTACCTGGTAAACTTGCGGATTGTTCATCGAAAGATGCATCTATTTGTGAAATCTATATTGTCGAGGGAGATTCTGCGGGAGGAAGCGCAAAGAATGGTAGAGATTCCCACTACCAAGCAATCCTTCCATTAAGAGGTAAAATCTTAAATGTTGAAAAAGCACGTCAACACCGTGTCTTTGAAAACGCAGAAATACGCTCTATGATTACTGCATTTGGATGTGGTGTTATGGAAGAAGTAGATACAGCGAAGTTACGTTACCACAAGATCGTTATCATGACCGATGCGGACGTTGATGGTGCACATATTCGTACGTTATTACTAACCTTCTTCTATCGTTATTTAAGACCAATCATTGATGAAGGATATGTCTATATTGCACAACCTCCTCTTTATAAAGTTCAAAAAGGAAATAGTGTTCGTTATGCATATACAGATCGTCAATTAGAAATCGTGAAAAAAGAATTTGGAAATGGCTATGGAATTCAACGTTATAAAGGATTAGGTGAAATGAATGCTTCTCAATTATGGGAAACCACAATGGATCCTAAGAATCGTACACTAATTCGTGTCACCATCGAAGATGCGGAAGCAGCTGATCAAGCATTCAGTATGTTGATGGGTGAAGAAGTAGAACCACGTAAGAATTTTATTATTGAGAACGCGAACTTCGTTCAAAACTTAGATATATAGGAGGTTAAACTATGGCGAAAGATGAATTTATGGAATTTGATGAGTCACAGTTTGACCCAGGAAATATTACCGAAACAGAATTAACGAAAGAAATAAGAAGAGACTTCTTAGATTATTCCATGTCGGTTATTGTCGCTCGTGCATTACCAGATGTAAGAGATGGTTTAAAACCTGTACAAAGACGTATTCTTTATTCAATGAATGAAATGAATAATGGTCCAGATAAACCATATAAGAAATGTGCACGTATTGTTGGAGATACCATGGGTAAATATCACCCTCATGGAGATTCTTCTATTTATGGTGCACTTGTCTATATGGCACAAGATTGGAATATGAGAGAGATTCTTGTGGATGGACATGGAAACTTTGGTTCTATGGATGGAGATGGAGCTGCTGCGATGCGTTATACCGAAGCACGTATGGCGAAGATCGCGGTGGAAATGCTAAGAGATTTAGATAAAGAAACCGTTGATATGGTTGATAACTATGATGGTGATGAACAAGAACCATCGGTACTACCTTCTCGTTTTCCTAATGTATTAGTAAATGGTTCAAGTGGTATTGCGGTAGGTATGGCCACAAATATCGCACCACATAATTTAGGAGAAACCATTGACGCAGTTATCGCAATCATGGAAAATCCTGAAATTACCACAACAGATTTAATGGAATATATTAAAGGTCCAGACTTCCCTACAGGCGCATTTATCTTAGGACGCTCTGGTATTCGTCAATCTTTTGAAACAGGTAAAGGCACAATCGTTATGCGTGCCAAAACAAGAGTTGAAGAAATGCCTAACGGAAAGAGTCGTATTATTGTTTATGAATTACCATATATGGTTAATAAAGCATCTATGGTAGAAAGAATTGCGTCACTTGCACGAGATAAAGTGATTGAAGGCATCACGGACTTAAGAGATGAATCTTCGGATCGTAATGGTATTCGTGTAGTCATGGAGTTAAGAAAAGATGTTCAACCAGAAGTATTATTAAACCAGTTATATCGTTTAACACCACTCCAATCAAACTTCGCTTCTAATAACGTAGTCTTGATTAATGGTGCTCCTAAACAAGCAGGTATTAAAGAAATACTTCAAGAATATATTAAATTCCAAGAAGAAGTTATTACACGTCGTACCCAATATGATTTAAATAAAGCAGAAGCACGTGCACATATCTTAGAAGGATTACGAATTGCGGTTGATAATATTGATGAAATCATTCATATTATCCGTACTTCAAAAGATCCAAATGAAGGTGTTCAAAGATTAATGGATCGCTTCCAATTAACCGAAATTCAAGCCAAAGCCATCATGGATATGCAGTTAAGAAGATTAACTGGACTTGAAAGAGAAAAGATTGAAAGTGAATACCAAGAACTCCTCATTAAGATTAATGATTATAAAGATATCCTCGCACATGAATCACGTATTAAAGAAATCTTAAAGAATGAATTAATTGAGATTAAAGGAAAATACGGAAATCCACGTCGTTCTGAAATCACAGATGCAGAAGCAGATATGGAAGATGAAGACCTCATCCCAGTAGAAGATGTCATCATTACCCTATCCACAAACGGATATGTAAAACGTATTAGCGCAGATACCTATCGTGTTCAAAATAGAGGTGGTAAAGGTATCAAAGGTATGGAATTAAATAAAGATGATATGATTGATCAATTCATCTCAATGTCCACACATGATAACTTACTTGTCTTCTCTAGTTTAGGTAAAGTATATCGAATTCGTGGATTCAATATTCCATCTTATGGAAGAACTTCAAAAGGTATTCCAATTGTGAACTTATTAAAGATGGAAAAAGAAGAAACCGTTAAAGCTTTAGTTCCATATGGTAAAGAAGATGATGCGAAATTCTTACTCTTTGCGACAAAGAAAGGTCTTGTGAAGAGAACGGAAATTGGGGAATTCGAAAACATTAATCGTAATGGTAAAATTGCGATCAAGTTAAATGAAGATGATGAACTCGCATTTGTAAAAGGAACTCATGGAGATAGCGATGTTATTATCGCTGTTACAAATGGTAAAGCCATCCGCTTTAAGGAAGATACCTTAAGACCACTTGGTAGAACTGCACGTGGTGTAAAAGGTGTAAATGTAGATGGTGGTGAAGTCATAGGTATGGCAACCAGTGAAGAAGGAAAGATGATCTTAACTCTATCTGAAAACGGATATGGTAAGAAATCTGATCTTGAAGATTACCGTATGACAAACCGTGGTGCGAAAGGTGTTAAAGCACTGAATGTTACAGAAAAGACAGGACCACTTGTTTGTATGAAGGCAGTAAATGGAGACGAAGACTGTATGATCATGACAAATGATGGAATCATGATTCGTATCTCTCTAAATCAAATAGGTGTTCATGGTCGTGCAACACAAGGTGTAAAAGCGATTCGTATTAATGAGGATCAAAAAGTTTCAAATGTTGAAATTGTAGATCCTGCTTCGGAAGAAGAAACAATTGAAGAATAAGAAAAGGTAATCTAAAATTTCAGGTGGGTTTTAGAAAATAGGCTCTAAAATCTCTGGTGGATTACAAACAGATGAAAATGAAGGATTAGCC
>CADBUH010000083.1 GCA_902797775.1 uncultured Erysipelotrichaceae bacterium
AGTGACGTGCTGGTGCACTTGAGATTTTTCCTGGTACACCACCAAGACCTTCTTGGATCAGTTGTTTTAAAGACCAACCAGCACAATATCCTGTCAACATACTTAAGTCATGAATATGAATATCGGCTTCTCTATGTGCTTTCGCAATTTCTTCATCATAAGCTTCACTTAACCAATAATTCGCAGTGATCGCACCACTATTGGATAAGATTAAACCACCTACAGAATAAGTAACTGTAGAATTTTCTTTTACTCTCCAATCAAGTGCGTTTAAATAATTATCTACTAAGAGTTTATAGTCTAAGGTAGTCGCATTAATATTACGTACATTCTCTCTTTGTTTACGATAAAGGATATAAGCTTTTGCGACATCACTATATCCTGCTTCACTTAATACTTTTTCAACACTATCTTGGATATCTTCTACCCCAATTAATTCATCTTGAACTTTCGGTTCAAAATCACTTGTGACTCTAAGCGCAATCATATCAATAACGCTATCGTCATAAGCTCTTTCACAGGCATCAAACGCTTTTTGTATCGCTGCACTAATCTTCTTTACGTCAAACTTGGCTGTCTTTCCATCTCTTTTTACTACTCGATACATTATGACCCCTCCTTTACACCTCTAAGTTCTGTTGCGGGTAATATTTTTTGAACTTGTGCTAAGATTTCTTTTAACTCTAAATAACTATAGGCACTAAAGCCTCCTTGTATAACATTCTCACTATCTTCATAGGATTGAAGATAATAACGTTTCGCACCTCTTATCCATTTCGCAATTTCTAAGAGATCATCAACTTCATGGAGTTCCTTTACAACGGTTGTACGGAATTCATAATCAACATCTCCTGATAATAAGTAAGCAATGGATTTTTTAATATTCTCTAATTGGAATACATCTTGGTTTAAACCTACGGTTGAAACATATTTATCAGGACTATTCTTAATATCCATCGCAACATAATCCACAAGTCCTGTTTCACAAACTTCTTTTAGACGTTCTGGCATATTTCCATTGGTATCTAACTTTATTTGATAGCCTAAGGATTTAATCTCTTTTAATAAATCAATGAGATTTTCTTGCATGAGAGGTTCTCCCCCACTAATGCATACACCATCTAAGATTCCTTGTCTTTTCTCTAAGAAATTTAATACTTCTTCAGAATCTAAGAAGGAATAATTCTCAGGTACAAATACAAGATCACGGTTATGACAATACGGACACTTAAAGTTACAACCCGATGTGAATAAAGTCGCTGCGACTTTACCTGGATAATCTAATAAAGTCGTCTTTTGAAGCCCACCAATTTTTACTTTTGTATAAGCTTCTTCTAGTTCATCAGAATTAATTGTTCTGGAATTATCACAGATGGAGGATAGTAAACTTTCAAAAAGATTAAAGTCTACATCTTTCGCAAGTTGGCCACGTAAATCATTACGCATTTCATAAATGGATTTCATGATATCTGCCGTCTTACTTGTGGTATATAAGCGTTTCACACGATGATCATTTTCATCTTGAATGGCTTGAACATAACCTTGTTCAATAAGACGTTGAATACTTTTGGTTGTGGTACCTTTATCTAATTCTGTAAAACGAGTGGTATCTTGCATGGTAATACCTTCATTTTCATGAATTAGGAGTAAATAAAGGAGTTGGCCAGAGCCAATTTCATACTTTGCGAGTGCTTTATCGAAAAACTTCTGTGTATTTCGATATAAGACGGAAATATTTACAAAAAAGTTACTTTTTTCTTCCATGTAATCCCCCCACAAATGAAAAAATCAAATAATAGTTGCAAATCCTACTATTCAACATTCATTGTATACCCAAGGTTAACTTAGTCAATACAAATTCTTATATTTATTTAAAATTTACAAATTTTTTGAAACAAATCTTTCATTAAAGCATCTCTATTTACATAATAGATATATTTCATACGTGCTTTTGTTTCAGGATATTCATATTGTTTTTCATAAGAAACATTGACTCTAGGAATAATTCTTTCTTCCATAAAGCATTCTTTTTCATTAAGTAACCACGCTACAGCTACAACATCCCATAGAACTCTTGTCCAAGGTGTACCTTTTGCGTATTGTTCGGCTTCTTCTATCACAATATGTGTTAAATAACTCCCTATTTCACTCTTTCCATTTACCCATTCTAAAAGTTCACTCTTAGAAACACGAAAGTCACTGACAACTCCTCTACATGGAATTTGAATGAGAGGTACTTCACTTTCAAAGACTACACGTACACCCGCAACATCTTGACGAAGATTAAATTCATCTGCGTCCTTATAGTGTTGCCCATATCCTCCTAGCCAAACAACCACAATCCTTTCTACAATACTAGGATCAAGTAATAACGCAGAAGCGATATCGGTAATCGCAGCTAAACCTACAACATATAAAGGATTCTCCTTTGAATAGTTATGGGATAAAGAAATTAGGTGATCAACTGCTTCACTATGTACAGGCGTTTTTTCATCCTTTAGAAAAGTTCTAGAACCCTTCTTAACACAAGCACCATATTCTTCTTTCTTTAATAATTTTAAAATCTTATGAATTTCTTCATAACTTTTTTCCATCCCTATTTCAGGTGTCTCTGCTTTCGCATTCTGAAAAGGTGCTGCATAAATTCCTACAACATTTAATTTATCTTCACTTCCCAAAGCATACGCTAAAGCGAATTGATCATCCACTTCATTAAATGTATCTGTATCAATTACGATATCAATCTTATGATTTGGAACACTTAATCGATCTATCATCTTAATAACCCCAAGTTAATAACTTCCACTCTCCACCTTCATTACGTCCTAAATACCATTCATAATTTTTATAATCATAATCTGGAGTCCAAGCACCTTTTGCGTTTTTAGAGGTATGGAAATCGGTTTTAAATGAAATACATTGGGTATAATTCTTACCTGAATCTAATTGATTCATCCATTCGATATTCTCTTTACTATTGCATTCATCACCTGCATAGCGAATATTCTTCATCTCAACATCTTCCCAAGAATTAAATTCTACTAAGATTTTAGATATCGCATCATTCATATCTTTTTCTGTATAGATAGAAGAAGATCCTAAGTCAGCTTCTACTTGTGGTATTTTCGTACACGCAATTAATAAAAAACTAATACCACATACAATTAATAAAGGAATAAAATGTTTCATAATTAAAACCTCCTATTCTCTATTATTATAGACATAGAAAAAGAAAATAGGTTTCCCTATTTTCCTAAATATAATTCTACAATCTTTAAGTATTCTTCTGGATAGAATCCAATATCTCC
>CADBUH010000084.1 GCA_902797775.1 uncultured Erysipelotrichaceae bacterium
AAGAATTCCTTTGCAAGACCACCTGTAGAAGTTTCTTTTAAAGAAATTGGAATTTGCATACCCGTTTCTTTCATAGTATTTACAACCATATCAAAGGAAACAACATGTTTTTTAATACGAGACATATGTTTCGATAGTAATGCTGCATCACGTGCTCTTAAAATACCCATCGCATTACGTTCAATACATGGGATCATTACATAACCCATTACAGGATCACAAGTTAATCCTAAATTATGTTCCATGCCTATTTCTGCAGCATATTCAATTTGATAGGTATCTTCTCCTTCTAAATAAGCACATGCAGCAGAAGCCATGGATACAGCTGTACCAATTTCTGCTTGGCATCCTGCAACAGCACCAGAAATAGAAGCATTTTGTTTAATAATATTCCCAAATATACCACCGATTGCTAAAGCATCTACAATACGTTCTTTGTCATACTTAAGATCTTTATAGTAATAGTACACAAGTGCAGCCATTACACCACACGCACCTAATGTTGGTGCAGTAACACAAGTTTTCCCATCTCCATTTTCTTCCGAAGCTGCATATGCATACGATATCAACAGCATCCGACTCTTTTCTTCTCCTTTTAATTTAAGAGCTTGTGTATAAAGTTCTTTAGCTGTACGCTTCATTTTAAGCTTTCCAGGTAAATACCCTTCATTCTTCAATCCATTCTCAACACATTTAATTTCATAATCAAAAATGGTTGATAAATACTTTTTTAAATCTTTTTCATAAGAATAAACATATTCTAATAAGTTAATCTTATTGTCTTCTAAAAGTTTAATAATCTCATGGAAGGTATTCTCTTTATAAACTTGTTTATTAAATTCAACTGGATATTCTTTAATATAAATACTACCTCCACCTAGTGAAAAGATAGTCCAGGTTTGTTGGAGTTCTTTATTCTCATTAAATGCCTTTAAATAGAATCCATTTGGGAATTCTTCATCCCAATCTAAATTAAATCGTATATATACTTCTCCAGGTAATGTTTCTTTAATAATTTGATCGGTTCCATGTCCTTTACCTGTTAAAGATAAAGAACCATATAAATCCACTTCATAATAAGGAAAAGGTCCAAATTCATTATTAAATAATAGACACGCTCTTTCTGGAGCTAACGTATGAGAACTACTAGGTCCCCTACCTACTTTATATAATTCTTTTAAAGATTCCATCAGTTACAACTCCTATGCAAAAATAGTTCGAATCCATCCACATCATTCGTAATACCACGCTTAATCTCTTGATCTAAAGTAGCTAAATCCGATAATAGTTTCAATAAATCATGAGAACTTCTTCCACGTGCACTTTGAATATCCTTCATTGGATAATATCTACCTGTATAACTCTTTATCTCATTTTCACTCATATAGTTCTCATAGCAAACCACACTATTATAGATATTTCGTATTTGACTAGCGAGCATCGTAATAATAGAGATAATCGGAAGATTTTCTGTCTCTTTTAATTCATAATAAGAACGCATCATCTGTGCATAATCTTTTTGAATGAATGCATTTCCAAATTTCCATAAATCCACTTCTGGGTTGGTAGGAATGAGATGAATAATATCTTCATAATCTAAATTCTTTTCCCCATATAAACTAAGTTTATCCAGTGCTCGATAATACTCAGTTGTACTACCACCAATTCTTAATTTAAATTCTTCAAAAGCATCTTTTGTAAGATGATATTTTCCATGAAGTAGTTCTTTTTCCATTAAGGATTCTAATTCATAAGGTGACATTTGACTAAAATGAAGAATCTTAACTGTTTTATTCTCATATTTTTTTAAAGTTGTATAAGCTTTTGTACGTTTATCTGCATCATATCCAAAACAATATAAAATAAAATCAGTAGTCTCAGTAGGAGAGTTACAATATTCTTCTAATAAAGTATTGATATCTTCTTTATCTTGTTTTTTCTTTTTGGTAGTTGTTTTAGGTGCAGCATTTGCTTTTAAGAAATATGGATTATCTAAAATAACCACTCTTTTTTCACTAAATAAAGAAGTTGTATTACACATATTTAATACTTCAATCATTGAAAAAGAAGTTTTCAAAGAACCATCAAAAGAAGTGATATTTTCACTAATAAGATCAGAATCATCTAATAGTGCATTCTTTTTCTTAGAAAGGAAATAGGTTTCCTTGCCATCTAATAAATAAATCATAAAATAATTATAACAAGATTAATTTTCCATTAGAAGTAATCATTATATTAAATCGAAAGAAAGGAAAAACACTAATATCCCCTTCTTCATAAGTCGAATAATATAAAATATGACGTTGTAAGAAACGTTGTATCGTTTCAATACTAGGATGATGATAAATTGAATATCGACCACAAGAAAAG
>CADBUH010000085.1 GCA_902797775.1 uncultured Erysipelotrichaceae bacterium
TATTGCGACCATAAAAGATTTAATACGTTCTGGATATGGTGTATCGGTTTTACCTATGAGTACTTGTGTTAGTGAAGTACGTAAGAAGAAACTTGTTGCTTTACCAATTGAAAACTTAAGTATGATACGTGAAATTAATCTCGTTTATTCCGATCATTTTATACATACAGATGTTTTGCAAGAAATCATTCGCATTTATAATGAAATGTAGGGGTATCTATTATGGACAAAAAACAAATTGAAGAGCTCATCCAAAAAGGACGAGCTTTTATGAAGCCCACTTTAGGTGATTATCCAGATTATGAATCAGACCAAGAACTTCATAAACCTCAACCACCTTTAGTTAAAGCTTCTACCTATTCAACTTTAATATCTTTACCTACAGATTATTCTTCTTTATCGATTACGAATGATTTCTTAAAGGTTATTAATACCCGTCAATCGCATCGTGTATATACAGAAGAAAAAATATCATTATTAGAATTATCTTATTTATTATGGTGTAGCCAAGGTGTGAAAGGAATACGCGGTAAATCTTACGCAACATTACGTACGGTTCCTTGTGGAGGTGCACGTCATGAATTTGAGTGCTATCTTGCGGTTCAAAATGTAGAAGATTTAAAGAATGGGTATTACCATTATCTACCTATGGAACATAAGTTAGAACTCATTCAAGAAGAAGAGGATATCAAAGGATTCCTTGGGGAATCCTTACAAGGACAACTATGGGCTAATAAATCCAATGTGGTTTTCTATTATAGTGTTGTGCCATATCGAGCAGAATGGAGATATGGTATCTACGCACATCGTATTGCCTTAGTTGATGCAGGACATATTACAGAGAATGTATATCTATCTTGTACATCCATTGGTTTAGGTAGTTGTGCAATTGGAGCAGTAAATGGACCACTCTGTGATAAGAAGTTCCAACTTGATGGAGAAGAAGAATTTATCTTCTACGCACATACCGTAGGAACTATCTCTCCAGACGATGAACAAAAAGAAAAAGACTTCTATCGTTTCGTCAAAGAACAAGGTTTATAAATTTTCAAAAATAATGTGAGGAATTATTGATTTTTCTTCGAACAATATTAGTGAAAGAGGACATTGGAGTATCCAATGTTTTTCTTTCCTATATTTAAAGAGGATTAAAATGTATCAAATTAATTATCATTACAAAGATCGTTTATTCAAATTTATCTTTGGCAATGAAAAACACAAAGAGTGGGCTTTATCCCTATACAACAGTATTAATGACACTCATTACACGGATGTGGATGAACTTCAATTTGTGACGGTTGATAATTTCATCTATATGGGGATGCATAATGATGTGGGAATCCTATGCGCAGATAGTTTTGATTTATATGAACACCAAAGCACATTGAATCCCAATTTACCTGTTCGCTTTCTTCTTTACACTTCTAAAATCTATGAACGTCATATTATTGATCAGAAAAAGAATATTCATGGTGAAAAGTTAGTTGCGCTACCTAAGAGTAAATTCATTGTCTTTTTTAATGGAAAAGATGAAATCGATGATAGAATAATATTGAAGTTAAGTGATCTCACAAATGAACCGAGTGATTTAGACTTAACCGTAACGGTATTAAACATTAATTATGGCTACAATCAAGAATTAATGGAGAAGTGTGTTGAACTGAATGATTATGCATTATTTGTGAGTAAAGTGAAAGAGTATCAAAGGGATGGTCTTTCTCTAAAGGAAGTTGTCGATAAAACATATTTAGATTTAGATTTCTCAAAAGATATTAATCGATTTCTATTGGGACATAAAGCGGAGGTAGAAGGAATGTTATTTTCAGAAGAATATGAAGAAATAGCACGTGAAATAGACCATGAAGAAGGTAGAGCAGAAGGTAGAACAGAAGGTAGAGATGCGATCCTTAAAGAACTACTTCAAAAAAGATATATAACCGAAGTAGTCGTCAAAGAGTTTTCTAAATAACAACTAGACTCAAAAAAGGAATGCGTAATTTGATTCATACACATTCCTTTTCTTATTATTATGCTAATTTGTATAATAAATGATGGATGAGGAATAACTTGTGAGAAGAAAAAGAAACTTTACTGAACGATTAGCTTGGACATATATCTTAATCATTTTTCTTGTTCTTTCTTTATCGTTCATCGGTTTCTATAACATGTTAACCAAAAGAACATCAGACGAAATTGATACGACCATCAGTTCTTATTCTTTACAATTATCTTTATCAAGTTCTGTAAGTAAAACACTTGAAGATGGGGTAATCTCACAAGAATTTAGTGATTACTTAGATGAAATTATAGATAAAGAAAAGTATGTAGACTACATTGTTATATGTAATACAGATAGTATTCGTTTATTCCACCCAAATAAATTACTTGTGGGTGAAAGGTTCCAAGGTGGCGATGAGGGTGAAGTCTTAGAAGGTAAGTCATATATTACCAATGGTAAAGGGACACGTGAATACCAAAGACGTAGTTTTAATCCTATCTATGATAAAGATGGATCTATTAAGGGATTCATCATGGTTAGTTGTTATACAAAAAGTATCAACCAGATATATCGTACAGAATTAGAGCGATTTGTTTTTATCTATATTGGTTCATTATTAGTGGGCATCGTATTTTCGTTCATGATTGCACAAAGTTTAAGAAAAGTGCTACTAGGTTATGAACCAGCTCATATTGCTGAAATGTTTATTCAAAGAGAGGATATCTTAAACTCTTTAAATGAAGGTTTAGTACTCTTAAACAAAGATAATAAAGTTGAATACATGAATACGACTGCAAAATCTTTAATCTCAGCCGGAGAAAATAAGTCGGAAGAAGAAATTGAAAGAATCATGAATGATGAATTAAAGATTGGAACAGATGAGATCCAACAAAAACAATTTAAACGTAATGATACAAATATCATGGTTTCGGTTGGATCTATCTCTCATCAAGAACGAGAAATTGGTAAACTGGTGCTTATTGATGATATGACAAATCTAATCAAAACAGCAGAAGAATTAACAGGTTTTAAACATGTTGTTGAGGCCTTACGTGCTACCACGCATGAACAAAAAAATAGATTACATGTTATTTTAGGACTACTTCAATTAGGTGAAACTTATGAGGCAATACACTACATAACAGATTCTATCTCTAGTGAAGAAACCCATCAGAGTATTCTTAATTCAATTGAGAATAAAACCATTGCAGCTTTAATTCTAGGCAAGATGAATAGGGCTAAAGAGTTAGATATAACTTTCCAATTAGTAAAAGATAGTTATTTAGATAAGCATAACGCCTATCTATCTACCCAAGATTTAGTAACTATCATTGGTAACTTGATAGAGAATGGTTTTGACGCTCTTGAACAAAGTGATGATGAAAAGAAAGTTGAATTATTTGTGCGTACTTCTGATGAAGGGTTGATAATTATTGTTGATGATAATGGCCCAGGTATGAGTTCAGAGATAAAAGAAAAGATATTAAAAGAAAGATTTAGTACAAAGGGTGACAATAGAGGTACAGGTTTAACCCTAATTAGAAATATTGTGGATAGAACAAAGGGTTCATTTACCATAGACACAGAACCGGGGGAAGGCAGTTCCTTTACAGTGTTAATAAACGAAAAGCGTATTGGCTATCGAAAGGATAATCAGGTATGGCAAAGGTAGTAATAGTAGAAGATGATCCAATGGTTAGTTCCATTAACAAAAAGTACATTGAAAAAGTTGATGGTTTCATAGTTACAGAAATCTTTAGAGATGGTAAGACAGCTCTAAAATTCCTAGAAAAAGAAAAGGTCGATTTAGCTATTCTAGATTTATATATGCCTAAGATGACAGGTCTAGAACTATTACACGAAATAAGAAAGAGAAATGTTGAATGTGAAGTCATCATGGTTACAGCTGCTAATGATTTAGAATCCGTAAAAGATGCGATGAACTATGGTATTATTGACTACTTAGTTAAACCTTTCACCTTTGAAAGATTTAAACAAGCTCTAGATAAGTTCTTAAGTAAAACGCAAGTCTTATCAACAAGTGAACTATCCCAAACAGATATTGATAAAATCATATCTACTTCTAGCCAAGATACCATCAATAGTGACCACTATGAAAAAGGCATAAATAATAGAACACTAGAAAAATTGGTTCATCATTTAGAAAAGGCTAAGCCAAATTACCTATCTAGTGAGGAATTGTCTAAAATATCAGGCTTCTCAATGGTAACAGTAAGAAGGTATATGAATTATCTGATTGAACATGATAAAGCAGATAGTTATATTGACTACAATACAGGTGGAAGACCAAAGATTAATTATCGGGCTAAAGATGAATAGAAGTGAAAAAATTCACTTCTTTTTTTTACTTTCAAAATCATTTCATATCTTTAGATAAATTATATCTAAACTTTTATTATTTTATAGTTAAGACAAGAAATCTTTAAAGATAATCTTAGAAAGGGGATTCATTATGGATTACAACAAATTAGCTCTAGAACTACATGAAAAGAATCAGGGAAAGATTGAAGTTGTTTCAAAAGTACCGGTTGAAACAAAAGAAGATCTCAGTACTGCTTACACACCAGGTGTTGCGGAACCATGTCGTAAAATTGCGGAAAACAAAGAAGAAGTTTATCGCTACACAAACAAGGGCAACATGGTTGCGGTTGTTACAGATGGAACAGCTGTTTTAGGTCTTGGTGACATTGGACCAGAAGCAGGAATGCCTGTCATGGAAGGAAAGTGCGTTCTATTTAAACAATTCGCGAATGTTGACGCTTTTCCAATTTGTCTAGACACAAAAGATACTGACGAAATTGTTGAAACAATCGTACGTATTGCGCCAAGCTTCGGTGGTATTAACCTAGAAGACATTGCGGCTCCACGTTGTTTTGAAATCGAGGAAAGACTAAAGAAGCTTTTAAACATTCCAGTTTTCCACGATGACCAACATGGTACAGCTATCGTTCTACTTGCAGCATTAATCAATGCTTTAAAAGTAGTAGGAAAGAATGTTGAAGATGTTAAGGTTGTCATCAGTGGTGCTGGTTCAGCTGGTATCGCTATTGGTAAGTTATTACTTTCATATGGAGTTAAGACACTTACTTATTGCGATCGTTATGGCATTCTAAACAAAGAAACAGCTGCTAATAATGTCCAATTAGAAATGTGTGAAGTCACAAACTTAACTAACATGAGTGGCACAATTAAGGATGCCCTTGTTGGTGCTGATGTTTTTATCGGTGTATCTGCACCAAACATCGTTACGGCGGAAATGATTAGCACAATGAATGAAGGTGCTATTGTCTTCCCAATGGCTAATCCTACACCAGAAATCATGCCCGAAGAGGCAAAGAAGGGTGGTGCTGCCGTAGTTGGTACAGGCCGCTCTGACTATCCAAACCAAATCAACAATGTATTAGTTTTCCCAGGTATTTTCCGCGGTGCACTAGATGTTAGAGCACGCGAGATTACGGAGAATATGAAACTAATCGCTGCTAAGGCAATTGCTGACCTTGTAGCTCCAGAAGAATTAAGTGCTGAGTATATAATTCCTGCGGTATTTGATAAGCGGGTTGCGAAAGCTGTCGAAAAAGCAGTCGCTGATGAAGCTAGGAAGTCAGGAATTGCTCAATTTTAGGAGGAAATATGAAAGATAATATTAAACTATTTAATCTACCATTACCAATTTTCTGTTTCATTACAGTAATTGTATTAATTACGACATATATCGGTGTCTTACCAAGTGGTATGACTGGTACCTTTATCTTCATGATTATTTTAGGTGCCATTCTAGCTTATATTGGTGATCACACACCAATCATCAATAGTTATTTCGGTGGTGGTGCAATTGTTGTTATTTTTGGTACAGCATTATTACACTACTTCCATTTACTACCAGAAATTATTAAAGATGCAGACGGTAATGTTGTTGCTTCTTACATGCAACTTTGGAAATCATTTGACTTAGTCGCAAGTATTAAGAATTTCTTTACCCCAACCGGTGCATTCTTAGACTGGTATATTGCAGCTTTAATCACTGGTTCTATCTTAGGTATGAACCGCAAGCTATTACTAAAAGCTTCTACACGTTACTTCCCAGCTATCTTTGGGGCATTAATCGTATCGTTTGGTTTATGCATGGGTGTAGCGACAATTATGGGCTATGGGTCTATCAAAGCATTACTACTAATTGCCTTACCAATTATGGGTGGTGGTATGGGTGCTGGTGCTTCGCCATTATCCAAAATCTTTGATGCATCTGGAACCATGACAGCTGCCGAAGCACTAAGTATCATGACACCTGCTGTTGCGATTGGTAATGCTATTTCTATCGTTGCTGCTGGTTTACTAGTTAAATTACTAAAGGGACCTAAATGGAATGGTGAAGGTCAACTAATGCAAAGTGGCACAGTTGATCCAAAAGAATTAGAAATCTCTCCAGAAATGCAACAAAAAAGAGATGCTATCTCTTTAACAAACCTAGGTATTGGTTTACTAGTATCGGGTACATTCTTTGCTTGGGGCTTTGTGTGCAGCAATGTTTGGTCAACATTTGTACCAAGTATCACTATTCATGCTTATGCATTTATGATTATCACCGTTGCTATCTTCAAACTAGGTAACTTTGTTCCTGAATGGATTGAAATTGCTTGCTATCAATGGTTCCAATTCATCATGAAGAATCTTACAAATGTCTTATTAGTAGGTATTGGTCTATGTTATCTAGATATTGGACAAGTAGTAAGTAGCTTCTCTATCACATATCTAATTCTATGTGGTGTAACAGTAATAGGTGCTTTCTTCGGTTCTGCTCTTGTAGGTCGCTTCGTTGGTTTCTACCCAGTAGAAGCTGGTATCACAGCTGGTCTATGTATGTCCAACATGGGTGGTACAGGTGATGTTGCGGTTTTATCTGCAGCTGATCGTATGGAACTAATGCCATTTGCACAAATTTCATCTCGTCTAGGTGGAGCTATCATCCTATTAATTGGTTCCTTACTACTATCTACACTAGGTGGAATGCTCTAACGGAGAAAAATAAATGCGTTGCCTTAAATGTCAAAATGAAAAGGTAAGTGATGAGTATCTCTTTCCTGTCATAACTGTTCAAACTTTAGCCGTAAGAGATATTACAGGTGAGAAAAAAGTCCAAGCATTAGGTAAAACAGAAAGATATTATGTTTGTAGAGAATGCGCTAGACAACAGTTGAATAAAGATAGAGAAGGGACACAAAAAATAAAAAAAGTCATTGTACGCTTTGGTAGCTTAATCCCTATAGGTGTACTTGTCATCGTCTTAGCAACATTGTTTAATCTTGGGCCAGTTAAATATGTAGGATTCTTTGCGATAATCGCAGGGTGTTTAGCTCTATTTGAAAATATTAAAAGAATAAATGAGCGCAAAAAGACAATAAACAAGATGAATGAAACCCAAGCACTTAAAGAATCAGCTTGGCAAGTATTACAAGAAAATGCACCAAAAAAAGATGGCGAAAATGATATCACTTACATTCCCATTGATAAAAGTGTACTAGAACACAAAAAAGGCGATCTAACAATCTTATATAACTTACTCCCAGAGATTGCGATTGAGGCATATAAACGCATTAAAAAAGAATTGAGTTAATCGAATTATGATAAAAGGTTGTCCGAAAACCTAATCAATTAGGTTTTCAAAGAGAAGAGAACACCAATCTCTGTGGTTGTGGATCTTCTACGCCATCTGGTGTGGACTAAAAAACCACACGAAATAGTGGAGAGTAAATATAACCTCCTAGATAATAAGGGTAATAACTTATTACAGGAGGTTTTAATTATGAAAATTCAAGAAAGTTATACACCTAGTTTTTCTGCCACATGTACAATGAAGTCTTGCACATTCGTTACGACTCCTCTAGAAGATAAGGATCCTCGATCCGATAATTTATTGACCATAAATTCGGATACATCAACACAATAGAAATATACTTGTCTTATCGTCCCATCTTTTAATACTCGATAGGAAGGTGTCATATTCCCAACCGCAATCGTATGTAACATCGTTGCCATACAGATAACGGTTGTCGCTTCTCTTATCTCATCACGCATTTTATCTTGTGCTTCATAAACATCTCCATAGACAATTGGTAATGGTCCATCATCACGGATTGAACCACCTAATACATATGGAATATGATTCTTTTCTAAATGATAAATAATTCCATTATCAATCTTTTCGTTCTCAATAAACGCTTGTATAGAACCGTGTTTCTTTACACAGTTAATTGTATCTAAATGGTTATAATGTCCATTTGGTACATTCTCTGTTGTATAAATATCTTGGCCTAAAGCAGTTCCTAAATAAGCTCCTTCTAAATCATGTGTCGCTAATGCATTTCCTGCTAATACCGCATCTACATAACCACCATCAATCAGTTTCGAAAAAGCATCTCTAGCACCACTATCAAAGGAGAAAGCAGGTCCCATAACCCATACAATTTTTCCATGTTCTTTTTCATGTTTTAATAATGCAACGATTTCATCATAATCTCTTGTATAGGAAGTTTCTCTCGATTTATTTTGTCGAAACGCAAATGTTTCTTTTTCACTTTCCGTTTCTCTAAATCCATTTGCGTGTACATAGATTCCTTCACTTGCATCTTCACTTCTTCCACATACAACGAAGTCCCCTACTTTTAGATGACGAAATTCACGTACATAGATTTTCTTATCTTCATAAACCGGAACACAATCCATACGACTCTCTTCTGCAAGTAACCACGTTCCATCAATCTTAAAATATTCAGGAAAGATACTTAACGCATGATAATCATCTGGTGCTACGGTATCTTTCTCTACTTCTTTTAATACTGCATTTGGCGCATTCACAAATTCTTCTTTTGAAAAATCTGGTGCGTAATATTCTTTTAATTTAAACATAGTTTCTCCTATAATTTATGAGTCAATCATATCCTATTATCTATTAATTGTCTTGTATCAATCTTATAAAAATGTGACTTCCTAAGAAGTCACATCTCTATTATTTAATGATTGATTCTAACCATTCCTCTGGTTTTTCAAATCCTAAGAGTTGAACAACTGTAGCCGCTACATTCGCTAGTCCAAAGTCTCCTTCTTTTACTTCGGTTCCTTCTGGACCATTGAATACCGCAAATGGTACTACCGCAAGGGAATGACTGGTCTTCGCTTTTGGAGAACCATCTTCATTGAATCCCTTATCATACATTTCATCTGAATTACCATGGTCTGCCATCACAAGCATTGTATAATCCATCTTTAGACATGCATCCATGATTCTTCTTAACATGAGGTCAACACTTTCTACACCAATTAAAGTAGCTTCATAATTTCCAGTATGACCAACCATATCTCCATTTGGATAATTACAACGTAAGAATTGGTATTCACCAGATTCAATTGCTTTAACCATTTCATCAGTAATTTCGGTTGCCTTCATCCAAGGTTTTCTTTCAAATGGAATAATATCACTAGGAATTTCAACCCATGTTTCTAACTCTTCTGAGAATTTTTCAGAACGGTTTCCATTCCAGAAGTATGTAACATGTCCAAACTTTTGTGTTTCGGAACAAGCGAAACTCTTAATGCCTTTATTAACTAAGAATTCACTCATTGTGTTTGTGATATGTGGTGGTTCAACTAAGAAATGTTCTGGAAGTTTTAAGTCACCATCATATTGCAACATACCTGCGAAATATACATTTGGTTTCTTTTCTTGTACAAAGGAATCAAATCCATTGTTCATATAATCAAATGCTTTAGAGATTTCGACTGCACGATCTCCTCTAAAGTTATAGAGAATGACAGAATCTCCATCATCAATTGTACCGACAGGTTGACCATCTTTCCCAATCACAAAGCCAGGTAAGAATTGGTCTGTATAATTTCCTTCTGCACGTAAAGCTTCAATCGCTTCTTTTGCACTATTGTATTGGTCACCTTCACCCATAACGTGAATCTTCCAACCTTTTTCTACCATAGACCAATCTGCTTCATAACGATCCATTGTGATAACCATACGTCCACCACCAGATGCGATACATGCGTGATATTGATCATCATTTAAGGAAGCTAATACTTCTTCTAATTGATCGACATATTGGAGTGCACTTGTCTCTGGTACATCTCTACCATCCAATAAGATATGAACACGTACTTCTTTTAAACCTTCTTCTTTGGTTTGTTTTAACATCGCAATTAAGTGTGAAATATTAGAGTGTACATTTCCATCACTTAATAATCCTAAGAAGTGCATCTTTCCATTATGTTCTTTTGCGAAACTGACTGCGTCTTTCCATGCAGCAGATTCATAAATCTTTCCACTTTCAATGGATTCATTAACTAACTTCGCACCTTGGGAATAAATTTGTCCACATCCTAACGCATTATGACCTACTTCAGAGTTTCCCATATCGGAATCAGAAGGAAGACCAACTGCTGTACCACTCGCTTTAATGGTGGTATGTGGCCACTTACTCATTAATTCATCTAATTGTGGTTTATAGGCATGTAAGACAGCATTTCCCATGTCTTTTTCTGTCCAGCCTACACCATCCATGACTACTAATACTACTGGTTTACTCATATAAACTACCTCTTTCTTTGTCTAATATAACACTTTTTATATATTTCTAATATAAATATTTATTCCTTATATTATGAATCATCTCTTCATCAAAACCATATTCTTCTAAAAAGTATTGTTCAACGGTTTTAGAACGCTCATAAATCGTTTTAATAACCGTTTCCCCTATATTCGCAGAGACTCCCATCATCATAGTAAGTAACTCTTTCGCTTCTGGATGTTTTTCAATGATCTCTTTATTTTCCATTAACTCTCTTTCGATATTATCTTCTAAGTACTTATTACTTAACATATAGTCTTCCATAATCGTTTGATCATCCACACCTAATAATAAAAGTAATAAGATTGCGGTTACACCCGTACGATCTTTACCTGATGCACAATGAAAAAGAATCGGTACATTGCCTTCTTTAATCTGTTCAAAGAATAATTTCATCGCTTTATTATGAAAAGGTATCTCACAATAATAATCTTGCAGTTTTCTTAATTGTTCAAAACCATCTCCTCCAATTTGACGCATCCCAGTAGGTGAAAAATCAATCTCTTCTCCTAATTCATTCATAACTCCACTAAATTGAATATAATTCACACCTGGGATAACAGGATTTGGTCTTTCTTCAATCTCTTCTTTGGTTCGTAAATCAAAGATTGTATGAATCTTTAAAGCCTTTAATCGTTCTAATTCTTGTTCATTAAAAAGGAAGATACCTCCACTACGGTAGAAAATACCTGGTTTTATCATCCTTCCATCTTTGGTGACATATCCACCTAAATCTCTAAAATTTAATTGTTTATTGAATGTTTCCTGCATAGTCCTATTCTATCATTTCTATGAGCATCTTTCTTGCATAACTTCTAATATATGATATATTTTTTTTACCTATTGATAGCGCTTTCATTAGAATCATCATAAAGGTTGGAAAAATAGATTCTTTAAAGCGCACAAGTCCATCTCATTTATATTGAGATTTATTGTGAAATCTATCA
>CADBUH010000086.1 GCA_902797775.1 uncultured Erysipelotrichaceae bacterium
ATTTATATTCTAAAAAGTAGCACTATCTCTAGTACTACTTCATATACTTATTTGGGGTTATTCCCCGTTAAATTTGACACTAAGGATGCACATCTTCTTCTAGGGCTTCATTCATTTGTATTTGTGTGATATAGCCTTCTTCTACCATCCTACTTAATGCTTTCTTTTGTCTGCGTTTTGCGCGGTCATAGCCATCAGAAAGTTGATAGATGGCTGGAGCATTCGGAATGCCTGCTAGAATGGCAGATTGGGCTAAACTTAAATCAATTGGATTGAGTTTGTAGTAACCTTTAGAAGCTTGTTTAATACCCCAATAACCATCACCGTAATAGTTCATGGATACATATAAGGCTAATACCTCTTCTTTTGAATATGCGCTTTCTAATTCATACATGATAAAGACTTCTGCTAATTTTTCAAAGAGGCCTCGAGATTTACCTTGGTAATAAAGATTCTTCGCAACTTGCTGGCCAATGGTACTTCCCCCTTCTACCATTGTTCCTACTGACATGTTATAAAGTGTTGCCCGAATTAACGCAATCCAATCAAAACCATGGCGCTCAAAGAATCGTTGATCTTCTAAGGCAACTACCGCATGTACAAAATCTTCACTTAATTCATCATAAGCAGTGTCATCTCCATAAGGATATTTCTCTATTGCCATCGCTATTGGTGTTTCTTTTGTTACTCGCAAATAAACCAAGTAGCCTTGAAAGACTAATGCACTTAAAAAAGTCGTCACTAACAAGACGATGACAAGAAAAGCTAATAAGATTCGTTTTTGCCACTTCTTCATATGTAATTATTATATATTTACTTTTATCAATACTTATTTAGGATTTGTTTAAGAAAAAAGTCTCTTAGATAAGAGACTTTATATCAGTATATTCATAACCCTTGAAGGCATCTGCTACATTTTGACAAGTAACTTTACCATCATAGGTATTGATTCCAGAATAGATGACCTCATTTTCATGACATGCCTTTTCTAATCCGCAATCCGCAATATGTAAACCATATTTAATGGTTGCGTTTGTTAAGGCAATCGTAGATGTACGAGGTACTGCTCCTGGCATATTTCCTACACAGTAATGCACAATCCCATCTTCAATAAAGATTGGTTCATCGTGGGTAGTTACTTTTGTACTTTCACCACATCCACCTTGGTCAACCGCAACATCCACAAAGACTGCACCTGGTTTCATTTCCTTCAAGAATGATTTCTTGAAGATCTTTGGTGCAGAACCACCAGGAATAAGTACACATCCAATAACTAGATCTGCATCCATGACAGCTTTTTCAATGTTCGTTTCATTGGAATACAAGGTTTGAATCTGTGCACCAAATAAATCATCTAAGTATTCAAGTCTTTGTAAGTTGATATCAAGAATGGTAACACTTGCACCCATACCTACTGCAATCTTACAAGCATTTGCACCAACGGTACCCCCACCAAGGATAACGACATTCGCTTTTGGTGTACCTGGAACACCCGCAAGAAGAACACCTTCTCCACCAAAACGTTTTTCCAAGTATTTCGCACCTTCTTGCATACTGAGACGTCCTGCAATCTGACTCATTGGAGCAAGTAATGGTAAACTACCATCTCTTTCCATCAATGTTTCATACGCAACACTTTTTACTTTACCTTTTAGTAATGCATCTAATGTTTCTTGATCTGCCGCAAGATGAAGATAAGTATAGAGGATTAAACCTTCATGGAATAATTCATACTCTTCTTTTAATGGTTCTTTGACTTTAACCATCATCTCACAACCATCCCAAACTTCCTTGGCTGTATCTAAAATCTTGGCCCCGGCTTTGGCATAATCTTCATTACTAAAACCTGAGCCAATTCCAGCATCTTTTTGAATAAGAACTTCATGTCCAGAATTCACATAGGCTCTAGCATTGTCTGGTGTAATTCCTACACGGAATTCATTGTTTTTGATTTCTTTTACACATCCTACAATCATAATAGAACCTCCACTAATGGTTCTATGATATCGCTATTTTATATGCCTATGCAATATTTTTTTATATTTATTAGAGCTTAATTTCCCATCCTTTTGTGTAGTCTTCTCGACGATAATAAACTGCACTACACGCTTCTAAATCAAAGACAATACTCCATTCAGTTGTTTGATAAAAATCTTCGAAGTTACTCTTCGCAACACCTTTCAATTCATTCGCTAATTCTTCTACACTATAACTGTCTTTATTTTCTAAATGAGACATGACTGTTTGGTAACGAATCATAGATTGTTCAGTACCTATTCCATACTTTGGACCTTCTTGCATGTAAAAGTTTGTCATCACTTTTGTATCCGTGACACACATTTTTGAATCAATATAATCTACACAAACTGATTTGCCTGAACGATCCCCTATCATCAAATGACACAAATAATCTTTTTCCGAATTCATATCACAGGATTCAAGAATACTGAGTGCTTCTTCAACATTGGCAGCTTTGTCTAATAATACTCGTACAGCAGTTGTGATTGTCAGTTTTGGTTTACCTCGATTTTGAGAAATGATTGCATCATCTTGAACCATGTTCACTGAAATAGCTAATCCCATTTCATTGATTCCATCAAGTGGTGTATATAGCGCAAACTTCTTTAAAAAACGTAATGGCAAGTGTTTACCTGCCTCTCCAAAAGCATCCGATATAAAGTTTGTATCTACAGAGCTGAGTGAACGATATCCATCTGTAGGTTCTACTTGAACAATCATCAATTGATGAGGTTCATAATCATAATTACGTCCAAAGAGATATCCATCCCCTTCACGATTCTTCACTTGTATCGCAGTGCAACCAGATTTGATTGGAAACTCAATTCCTTTAGGGACATCTTTATAACCTGAAAAGAAATGTTCAAAAACAAACTTCACTAACTCATTGCTGGTGCCAGCCCCACCTCCAACTAAAAACTCATTAACTCCATCATTTCCTTTAAACAGAGTGACACTACTGCAATGATCTAAATGTAAACATCTATTATTTGGGTGAATCAATTTGATTTCTTTACTCATAGAGTAAATCCCCCTTAGGTTCATTATAGCAAAGCTATTCTTTGCCTTAATCTAAGATTGTTGGATTTTCAATCAAAATAGCTATGTTACAGTTTTAAGATTTTCTATTTTTTTGAAACAAATGTAAACAAAAATAATCAATAAATATGCCATGTTTGATTCTTTTTTGATTGTTACAGTTTTGAAACTAAAAATTGTTACAGAAGTGAGTGCGTTAGTGGTACTTATTTTAAAGTTTAATGGTCTTAATAAAGGAGAAAAGATTATGAAAAACAAAAGAACAGTAATATCTTATTTCTTTCCTGTATTCATGGCATTTGCGCTGATGATTAGTCAAAGCGGATTGCTGGTGTTTGCAGAGGGTGAAGACAAAACATCAACAGTTTATGTTGATGCAGACGGGGAAGATGTTACCGTAAATGTTGGAAACATCACTGATGATGACTATGATGGTTTAGATGTTTCTGTTTATGATGGTGGCTCTGCTACGGTCACAACCGGTAGCATCGATGCCTATGAGGATGGTGTATATATTGATTCTTATTCAAGTTCATCATCTGAGGAACCATCAACTGCTACAGTGACCGTAAACGGTAGTATTAATGTTGAAGATGATGGCATTCAAATAGACAATTATAATTCCGCTAATACAGTCACTGTCAATGGCAATATCGATGCTGGTGAAGATGGCATCTATGTTGCTGATGCTAATGGAAATGCAGTTATCGATATTACCGTAAATGGAAATGTTACAGGTGAAGACGAAGCAATTGATGTGGATGCTTTTGAGGATCAATCAAAACTACATATTACCGTAAATGGAGATGTTACTGGTGGAGATGACGCTATCTATATTAATGAAGTTGAAAAAGACGCTAGCATGGATATTACCGTAAATGGAAATGTTCAAGGAAACGACAATGGGCTTTACTTAGATAATTACGGTAAATTTCAGATGACTGTCACGGATGATGTCACAACCGATTATGATGATGCAATTGGTGCATATACTTATTATGGTGGTTCTACTGATATCAACGTTATGGGGAATCTTAATGGTGAAGATGGAATTGATATTTATACAGAGGAAGGTTCTTCTACCACGATTAAAGTGGGTAAAGATATTAACGCAACAGATGATGGGATCTATTCCTATGCTGAAGATGAGAAGTCTATCGCCAAAGTTGATGTTGGAGGAAGTGTAAATGCTGCATATACAGGTGTTTATGCCGGCTCTGAATTTGGTGCAAAAAATGAAATTAATATCGCAAAAGATGTTAACAGCATATCTAATAATGAAGGTGATCTTCCAATTTTCGTAATGTATAGAGGAACAGGCGTTGGAGCAAGTGCATACTACGGTGGTGAAACAACTGTTACTGTCGGTGGAAATGTTACAGGTTCTGGTATTGGTGCAAGTCTTTATGCTGGAAATTATGATTATGATGAACTTACTTCAGATGAGACTCCAACAAGCATCGTGAATCTTTCCGTTGGCGGAAATCTTGTTGGAGGAGGAGCTGGTATTATCGCTTCGATCTCAAATGAAGATTCCACAATTGATGTATTAGTTGAAAATGTCTTATCCGCAAATGAAGACGGTGTTCCTGTTTTATTAGGATCAAGGATGATTGGCTCAGATGTTGATTATTCTGATCAAACAACCTTAACCGTTTGGAAAGTCGAACTCAATAAAGATGGTATGGCTGCCGCAGAAATTGATTATGAAAATACACCAATGGTTGAAATGCCTTTAGAGGAATTTGATGGTATTGGTGGACGCGAAATCCGTCCAGTTTATAAAGAAGCGACAGAATTTGAAAAAACAATTAAATATATCATCAAAGTTGAACAACCTACTGAAGGTGCAACATTAGCTGCTAAAAATGCGCAAGGTGAAAACCTCGAACAAAGCCATGATTACGATATCGCATATGAAGGCGATAAAGTTCTCTTAAAGGTTGATCTCGAACCTGGATATAAGATTCTAGCTGCATACAATGGCGATGGTGAAAAACAACCTCTAATCATGGATAGTGATGGCAATTATTACATCAACGTTCCTAAGGGTGGCGGTGTTTACCTATCTGTAAGTTTAGAAAAAGAAAAATATGAAATTAAGTTCGTCGATGACGATGATACAGAACTTCAAAAAGAAGAACTTGAATATGGTGATACACCAGTATTCAAGGGCCAAGAACCAACCAAAGAAAGTACAGCTCAATTCGATTATGAATTCATTGGCTGGAACCCAGAAATTAACCCAGTAACTGGTGAAGTAACTTATAAGGCAGCTTATAAGGCAACAACCCGTAACTACAGTATCTCCTTTGATTTAGATGGTGGTACATTAGATGGTCAAACAGGTACATATACATTAGATATTGAATACGGTTCAATCATCACATTAGGTACTCCAACAAAAGATGGATATGAATTCCTCTATTGGCAAGGATCTAAATACTATGCAGGAGATAAATACACAGTTCAAGATGGTCATACCTTCAAAGCTATTTGGAGAAAACTAGACCCATCTAACAGTGGTTCTAAATCTTCCACAAAGAATGTAGTAGCTACACCTACACAACCAAGTGCAACAACAACAGGAGTTGTGATTCCTAATACAAGTACTACAGGCCACAACCCTCTCTATTTAGAACTCTGGTATATGATGATTGGAACATCTGCTTTACTGTTCTTTGCAACATTCATGGTCTGGATGCATAAAGATGCTTAATCATTCATAACCACAAACCTTCATAGAGAGAGAGGTAAAAGAGAAGAGTGAAACAATCACTCTTCTTTTTTGATACAAAAAAACATCCTAAGAGATGGTGTCTAGGATGTTTTATTGAAGCCATGGTGACCCCCGAGGGATTCGAACCCTCGACCCACTGATTAAGAGTCAGTTGCTCTGCCAACTGAGCTAGGGGGTCAGATAAATAGTGCTTTATTACTATACTCCAGTCGCACTTATAATGCAAGACGACCCCCCTAATAAAATACGAATTATTTATATACAAAAAGGCTTACTCAAATGAGTAAGCCTAATTCTATTTTTAGGTTATTTAATCACTTATTTCTTCTTTAGGAAGAATAGTGCACCTACACCTGCAACTACTGCTAATGCAAGTAGACCAATCCATACACCAACTTTGAAGTTATCACCTGTATAAGGTAATGGTGTGTAAGTTGAACCAGTCTTGGTTGGGGTTGGTGTTGAACCACTACTTTGCTTACGCCAATGCGCAATATAAGTAATATTCCCTTCCGCATCTACAGTTCTTTCCCAACCTAAGAAGTCATAACCATCTTTTGTTGGAGTTGGTGGCCCTGCAGGTTCTGGATCACCTTTCTTGAATTCAGTTTCTTTCATGTAGATGGTATTTCCATCTTCATCAATATAACGAACCCAAATATCTTTTTCCCATTGCGCAATGAGTGTAACTTCACCACCATCACCTTGTTCTTCAAGATACTTCATGAAGTCTGCTGGTGTCTTGAAGATGCCTAAGTCTTTACCATCTTTGGTAACTGCTCTAAAGCCTGTGAAGGTATAACCTTCTCTTGTAAATTCATTTGCTTTAGAAACAGCTTTTTCATCATCTCCTGTGAAATCTTGGCTTGTCATTGTTCCACTACCACCATTTGCGTCATAGTGGATATGATATTCATTACGCTTCCATTGTGCTGTGAGTTTGATTTCTGTGCCTCCTGGCATATCTTTGAAGTATTCCTTCATTTCTTCAGCACTTGTAAAGATCTTATCAATCTTTTCTACAGTTCCATCTGGTTTGATGATTTCAGCTGTGAAGCCTATGAAGGTATAACCCTTTCTTGTGTAAGCATTATCCTTAGAAGGCATTGTTTCATCGTCTGCTGCATAGTTATCATCATCCATGGTTCCTGTACCACCATTTGGATCATAAGTGATCTTATACATTGGTGTGTATTTCGCTGTACGAACCGTAATCTTATCACCTGGATGATCTGGATCATCTACTTCTTCTTCATCCCAACCATCGAATCTGTAGCCTGGATGATTCTTACTTTCTGTACCAGGTTCATCTTCATAGTCCGTACTATCATCACTTGCATCAGGTGTGTTGCAGTCTCTAGGACCATCAACGACTTGTTCCCCTTCTGGATTCAATGGGTCAACATATTTAACCTTATGTTTTACAGTTGGTGTGTAAGTTGTATCAGCACTTAACCCATTAGAGTCATAGCCTCTTACCTTCACTCCACTTGCCTTCCCAACAAATTCTGGTTCTGGTTCAAATAAGATCGAACATGTACCATCGCCATTATCAGTTAAGGTATATTTTCCTTCTCCTGGAACTACGATCTCATTGACTTCATTACCTTCATCATCTACTAAGGTAATTCTTTCAATCTTATTCTCGCCTCCACCTGGAGCTTTTGTATCTGGATCTGCAGTGAATGTAGGAACACCTGTTTGAGGTTTTCCTTTATAATCTACTGTTTCATCTGGATCAGCGACTGGTGGAAGGATAATTACTTCATGCTTGTTAGTAACTGTATATTTACCTTCTTCTGTAGATGTGACTGTTGCATCATAACCTTCTGGTACATCAGCTTCTTCAACGCTGTAAACAACTTTTTGTCCTACGCGTTCATTCACATTCAAGTCGGAAATTGTTACTGACCAACTATTATCTTCATTTAATTCATAATCTGTTTTTTCTTCAGATTCTTCATATTCAGGCTCACCTGCTGCTTGAACTTTTACTTCTTCATCGTCAGCTGTTGGTGCGAATTTTGTTAATTCTTCACCAGCAAGGTTGTAGAACTTACCATCTTTTTCATAGTAATTTTCTTCTTCGCCATTTAGTTTGCCAACTTTGACTTCATATTCTGTACCATCAACGTCAATTGTGAATGGTTCTTGAACAGTTTCGTCATCAGCTGTTGGATTGAAATCATTTTCACCTGCAGTTAATTCATTTCCTTCAGGATCATAATATTTTCCATCCACTTCGTAGTATTCAACATCTCCCGCTTTCTTAACAGGATATAATGTTCCATCTACATCAACAGTCTTATCTTGTTGTGCAACTTCACCAGTATCTTCTGGATCAAATGCAGTCAATTCTTCATAATCAGTAACTTCACCATTTACATTATCGATTTCATCTGCGCGATAATATTTTCCATCGATTTCGAAGTATTCTTCATCATCTGCAGTTTTCTTAACAGGATATTTTTCACCATTAACTGTCACTTCTTTTGTGACTTCTTCAACTGTGTCTGTAATCTTTTGGTATGTCTTTACCAATTGAACTGTTACTGAATCTGGACGAATACCATCATGGTCATCCATATCATCCCATTCTTTTGTGATAGTAATTTCTGTTACTTCTGGTGTTTGTTTATTTGTGATAGTAGCTTCTTTATTTTCACCATTTGTTAATGTGAATTCTTCATCCACATATGTAGGATCTGTATA
>CADBUH010000087.1 GCA_902797775.1 uncultured Erysipelotrichaceae bacterium
CACCCACCACCTATGAAAAAAGTGGGTGTTTTTCACCCACCGCAAATTTTAGAGCCTACCCACCACCACCGCAGATTTTAGAGCGCCTAAGAAAAAAGCTCAACAATCAAGTTGAGCTTTTTCTTAATCCCTTGGTAAATCGATGTACCCATAGACTTAATAAAATTATTAGAATCAGTGGTATCACAACTGGTGTATATGTCTTATTCATAAAGTAAATACCCGTTAAGAATAAGATTGGATATTGCCAAAGATAGATTTCATAACTATATGTGGATAGAAATTTACTAATCTTATCATCCACCAGTTTATAAAACGCTTTTGGTTTTGTATAAAAGAAATGAATCATAATACAGATTAAGATTGTATATCCCTGCATCCCCACAAGATATACCCAAGTATCCGTTCCTTTTGCGAATAAATAGAAGAGAAGTGTTAAAAGAATAAATAGGAAATAATAGATACGCATCACAAAGGAAGATATATTTCTTTTCTTTCTTTTTCCCCTACTATGGAGTAACCCTAAGAATACCCCTGCTAAGATAGAAAAGAAGCGCGTAAGCGTATTGTAGTAAAGGTTGGTATAGTTTACTTCTTTAGAAAATAAGAAGAAACAAGGTAAGATTAAGAAAGAAAGAAGTGTAATGATTAATAAAATTGATAATATATTTTTCTCATTATATTTTTTACATAAGAATAAATAGAGTCTTTGAAAGAAAGGCCATACTAATTCAAATTGAAAGAGGATTGATAAATACCATAAGTGTGTAAATGGAGAAGTATTTGTAAGGTTTGTGAAATAGGAAGAATTCATTTTAATTTGCCAGAAGTTATTATAACCAAGCACGATACTTAATAACTCTTGAGGCGTATTAATCATCTTATATTTATCAATGAGAGCTAATAAACCAACACTTGATAGTAATACAATGATTAAAGTTGGATAAAGTCTTAAGATTCTTTTTTTATAATATTGAAAGAAAGAAATATCTTTATGAACAGATAACCCTTTTAAATATCCACTTAACACAAAGAAGATTAAAACCCCAAAGAATCCTCCTCGTATATGATTTGGGAATGCATGATAGAAAAGTACACCAATAACACCGAGTGCACGTAATGTATGTAACCCTTTAATATTTTTCATTACTATCTGTTTCTCTTTTATTCATTAAGTAGATGCTTAAATCTTCCGCTACCGTATCCGCAATTAACTTCGCATATACTTTTGAACCTTCTTCTGTTGGATGTAAACCATCGGTAGAAATATACGTATTAATATTTTCTTTTGCGATTGTTTCCCAATCAATATAGAAGGCATTATCATAACGACTTATCACACGCTTCATAACTTCATTGGAATCATTTGATACACCAAAGGTAGATATCCAAAAGGTTGGTAAACCATTTGAATGCGCAATTAAATCTAAACAATTCTCTTCACTAATATAACTATTGGTGCCAAGAGAGAAGATTAAGACTTCTCCTAGTTGATCGGTTTCTTCTAAATAAATTAAAGCATCTAAACCACCTAAAATGGTTCTACCAAATACCGCATCAATATAAGCGTTCGGTAGTTCTTCATAAAGACTAGGTAAGGCAGCTAAAGTTACGGAATCTCCAATGAAGGTAATTTTTATTTCACTTGCAGGACGATAAAAGTCTTCTTTTGTTTTAACTTCTTCTGGAACTGGTGTAGGTAATTTCATTAATTCACTTTGTGCTTTTTTTCTTTCTTCTGCGATACGTTGATTCTCTCGAATCTTTTCTTCTAATTCTTCTTGTGCTCTTTTTGCTTCAGCTGGAGCTGTAAATAAAGAAAACACCCCAAACACCATAAGCACTACCATGAGTGCAGAAAAGATGTAATAGAAGTGTTTTCTTAAATAGGTAACCATCACAATAAGTATAGTATGATATACCTTAAATTTTAATCACTAACATCAATATCTTTTACAATATGAACTTCATATTCTGGATATTTTTCTTTAATTTCTTTTTTGATTGCTTCTTTGGTTGGTTCCCAATCAATCTCAAAATCAACCACTATGTCAAAATTCATTGTCTTATTCTCTTTATCAAGATAGAAACCATGAAGTTGAATAATCTTTGGATGTTGGAATACGATTTTACGAACGATATGTTCCGCTTCCATAATATAATCATCTTTCGTAGTATGCGAGTATACACCAACAGCTGTAATCCCTACCCCAAACTTCTTTAAAATATCTCTTTGAATTCTTCTTGTGAGAACATCAATATCTTTTGCGTTATAGTAATCTGGAACTTCCACATGAACGGAACCAATCATACGATTTGGTCCATAATCCGTTAAGGTTAAATCATAGGCTCCAAAGACATCCTCTTCTTCCGTAATTGCTTGTTTAATTTTGACTGCTAATTCATTATCAACTCTTTCTCCTAGAATCTTACTTAAGGTATTCTTTAGCATCTCAATACCTGCTTTAATGATAAATATCGAAATCACTACACCTAAATAAGCTTCTAAGGATACCTTTGTAGTAATGAAGATAATAGCCGCAACTACTGTTGAAGCAGATAGTATCGAATCCATTAACGCATCTTGTCCAGAATCAATTAATGCATCCGAATTTACTTCTTTTCCTACTTTCTTATAGTATGTTCCAAGTATTACTTTTGCGATAACCGCAGCTGTTACAATCACAATTGAAATGATTCGATACTCTGGAACTTCAGGATTCATTACTTTCTTTATTGATTCCACAAAAGAAGTAACACCTGCATATAAGACAAGAACCCCAATTAAGAGTGAACTAATATATTCAATTCTTCCATATCCATAAGGATGTGCTTTATCAGGTTCTTTGGTAGATAGTTTAGCCCCAATAATCGTTATAACAGAAGAGAGTGCATCACTAATATTATTTACCGCATCTAATACAATTGCGATGGAGTTCGATAATAACCCAATCGTAGCTTTAAAACCAGCCAATAATACATTCGTTAGAATACCGATATAACTGGTACGAATAATTCTAGTGTTACGATCCATAGTTCAAAATCTTATAGAGCGTTTTATAAAATTCAGCCGCTTCCCTTTCTGTTAACTTAATGCATGATCCAACCTTCATAGGAATAGAAGCACATTCTTTTTTAAGTTCTTCTCCCTTTTTTGTTAAGTGAATCATGACACAACGTTCATCTTCAGAAGAACGTTCTTTTGTAAGATAACCTGCTTTTTCTAATTTCTTTAAAAGTGGTGTTAAAGTTCCACTATCAAGATAAAGCTTTTGACATAATTCTCCCATTGGAATTGTATTGTTTTCCCATAATACAAGGAGTACTAAATATTGGGTATAGGTAATTCCAAGTGGTTTTAAATACGGTGTATATAAATTAATTACTTGTCTAGTACAAGCATAGAGTGGAAAACATAATTGGTTTTCTAATTTTAATACTTCATCTTGTTTCATAATACTTATTTACGATCGAGTTCTGCGAGATAGTTTACTGCGGATAATGCAGCTGTGTTTCCTTGTCCTGCGGATTTAATGTATTGGTATGGAGCACCCGCAATATCTCCACACGCAAATACACCTTTCATACTAGTGGACATATCAAGATTAACCTTAACATGAGGTCCTTCTGTTTCTAAACCTGGCACAAGTTGTCCAGGAGATACAGCCTCTCTTAAGATGAATACACCATCAACTGTATATTCGTTTTGGTCTGTCTTTAAGGTATGAACTTTTGTATCACCTAGAATCGCTTGTGGTTTTTCATATAGAACTTCAATACTATCTTTTACTTTTACTTCTTCTTTATAAAGTGGGAAGTAATAGACTTTACTTGCGTATTCTGCCATGAAGTCTGCTTCTGCTTCTTCTTTTGGACTAGAACCAATAATCGCAGTTACTTTATCTTTATATAATGGTGCATCACAAGTTGCACAATAACTTACCCCTCTTCCTAAGAATTCATCTTCACCAGGATAAGGTTTCGCCATTACAACACCGGTTGCGAGAATGATGGCACGAGCTTCATACATATTATTGTCTCTTGTTTGGATACCAAAGAAGTCTCCAAAACTATAAATAGAAACAGCACGATCATCGGTAATCTCTACACCCATCGATGTCGCATGGTCTAGGAATACCTTTTGCATATCTGCACCAGAGATCGCAGGTAGACCTAAATAGTTTTGTATTTCATGTGCTTTTTCAACTTTTAAGCTTGATGTCTTACTACCGAGTACTAAGATTTCTTTTTTTCTTATCTTCGCAGTAATTGCGGCTTCTAAGCCAGCTGGCCCTGTTCCGATAATTGCGATATCATATCTTGCCATGATGTTACCTCCTAATTCTTATAATAAACTTTCAACACATTTCGCAACCTCTTTCATATCTGCAGTAGGTTCAAAACGTGCTACAACATTTCCTTCTTTATCAACTACGAACTTTGTGAAGTTCCATTTAATATCAGGATTCTCTTTATAGTTCTTATCAATCTTCGCTAGCATTGTGCTCATCGCCATCGCTTTTAATCCTTTTCCAAATCCTTCAAATCCTTTTTGTGATTTTAAATAGGTATATAATGGTAATTCATTTTCACCATTCACATCCGATTTCTTCATTTGAGGGAATTGGGTATTGTAGTTGAGGGTGCAGAATTCATGAATTTCTTCATCTGTACCAGGTGTTTGTCCCGCAAATTGATTGCAAGGAATATCAATGATTTCTAATCCCTTCTCATGATAGTTTTCATACATTTGTTCTAAGTCTTTGTATTGAGGAGTAAATCCACAACCTGTCGCAGTGTTAACGATTAATAATACTTTTCCTTTTAAATCAGATAATGCTTTTTCTTCTCCTTTTGGAGTTGTTACTGAATAATCATATACAGACATAAATTTACCTCCTTTAATTGTATACAATTTAATTTTACACAATTAAAATAAGAATTCAACCCTATTTTCTATTTATTTAGAAATGATATGATTGTTTTGGAGGAAAAACTATGAAAACAACCTATACCTATGATCATTACTATAAGTATGAAGAAGTAAAAGAAGTTGTTGAATTTTTTGAAAAGAATTATCCAGATTTAGTTGCTGTAGAAGTTATTTGTGTAACACCAGAGAAAAGAAACTCTTATGCAATTACCATCACCAATAAGAAAACTGGAAAAGCCTTAGAGAAGCCTGCTTTCCATATGGATGGAAATACACACGCTGGTGAAGTAACAGGTTCTATGGCTTCTATCCATTTTATGGATACCCTTCTTACAAATTATGGAAAAGAAGAAGAGATCACAAAGTTATTAGACACCTTTACGATTTATATTGTTCCTAGAATATCTCCAGATGGTGTAGAAACCTATCTTACAACCCCATATAGTATTCGTTCTGTGAATCGTGTACGTAATCCGAAAGAAGGTGGAATTCGACCAGAAGATTTAGATGATGACCACGTAATCCGAATGATGCGTATTCCTTCTAAATATGGTTCTTGGAAGAAAGATCCTAAGGATGAAGATTCTATGGTCTTACGTCGACCAGATGATATGGATGGAGAGTTCTATGAAATCTATCCAGAAGGTGTATTTGAAACCTATAACGATGATGAAAATCTTAAGTCAAAAGAATCCGATTGGAAATTAGATTTTAATCGTAATTTTCCCTATGGTTGGTTCCCTGAGAATCGACAATATGGTGCTGGGGATTATCCTTTAAGTAATGTTGAGACTAAGGCACTTGCGGATTGGATTATCGCACACCCAAATATTGGAATGGTATCGACCAATCACACAAGTGGAGGTATTTTCCTATATCCTCCTGGAACAAAATCTTCCAGTAAAGCACCACATAAAGATATTGAAATCTTTAAAGAGATTGGAAAGTTATGTAAGGAAGAATTGAACTATGATATTGTGAATATCTTTGATTCGTTTATTAGTGATCAAGAAGAATTTGATTCTGGTGCGTTTGATGATTGGTGTTATGAGACACAAGGTATTATCGCCTTCACGATTGAGTTATGGGATTTAGCGAAACGCGTTGGGGTTCCTTATGAATGGGGAAAGAAAGATGAAGATGAAAAGGCTACGGATCTAAAACGATTCAACGCATGTCTTGATTGGGTTAAGAAAAATTCTCCAGAAGCATTTATGCCTTGGAAACCATATACCCACCCTACGTTTGGTGAAGTAGAAATTGGTGGATTTAACTTTAAGTTTACGCATCAAAACCCTCCAACTCATATCTTATTATCTGTCCTAGAACAAATGACTTCTTTCGCAATACGTTGTGTAAAATCATTGCCACGCTTAGTGATTGATGATGTGGTTGTGAAAGAGATTGAAAAAGATTTATATGATGTAAAAGTGACGATTGGTAATGTTGGTTATTTACCAACGAATATTACCGAAGTCGCAAAGAATTTAGAAATAAATAAACCAGTCGTTACGACAATTTCAAATTGTGAAGTTTTATCTGGTCTACCAAAGGAAGAGTGTGAATATCTAGAAGGTTATAGTAATACAGAAACCGGTGTATATTTCTATGGGAATATTTATACAGAGGAAAGTGCACACGCAAGAAAGAGATATCATTGGATTATAAGAACGAAAGATCTTGATCAAGTAGTTATTAAAGTAACACATCCAAAAGGTGGATCTTGTGAAGTATCACTAAATGAAAAGAAGGCTATTTCTTAGCCTTCTTTTTTGCTTTTGCCATATCCGCTTCAACTAGTTCAACCAAGTAGTGTTTTAAGCTTGGTTGTTTTTCTAACCAAGAGATTAATCTCTTCTCTTTCTTCTTGTCTAAGCGAACAGAGAATGAACGATAAACCTCTCTGTTGTAAGCGTTATTATATTGTAGCTTTTTCTCATAGGATGACAACTTTTTCTTTGCCATGACTAACCCCTCCTTTAGTTGTTTTATATCATAGAATAATCTAATAAATATTTCAAATATTTATTATTTTACTTCAAACGAGAAAATTCATTCCTGCATGTTTATGCTTCTTCCGTTAATAGATAGGTATCGTTCTTGTGTTTTAACTTAATAATTTTCATTTCTGGTTGTGGGATGTCCATAACCATCGATAATAAATTAATAGTGATATCTTCCCCTTCTTCTTTTACAGCGATAATACGAGAAGTATCATAGATATTCTTTGTGATGGAAGTAAGATCTGTAGCTTGACAATATAATGCACCATCAAATTCTTTATAAGTTGGAGAATCCCCTTCAAATGCATTTTTATAATAAGTATTCTCTAAATAATCTTTTTCAAAGACAGATTCTGCGTACCCTTTTAGTTGTTCGATACTAGAAATGTCTCCATTACTGAAGGATAGTACACGATAATACTTCTCTTCTTTGACATCTTCATAATCTAGATTAACCCCTACTCCATACATCCAATCTAATATATTCGCTTCTCGATATAAGAGCTCATCTAAGATTGATTTATATTGTGCATAGGAAGGATTGTTTTGTGGAATATTCTCTGGATCAATTTCAAAGATTAATTCACCATTAGGCCAAAAGTATCCTCCACTTGGATAATATACTTTGAACACAACACGATAGATATCATTCACCATATAGTATCCAGCATATGTAGTATTCGACGTTAATTCATCATCATCGATTGGAGTTAAGTCATCAAGGGATTGTATTTCTGGTAAAGAAGTAATTTCGATTGGAAGTTCAGGAAGTGACGTATTCATATATTTTTCCATTTCTTCCATACGATGATCATTATAATCAGAAATACAGTTCTGAATCATACGTAATACTTTTTCTTCTACTGTTTCACTATCTTCTGTAACAACTGGTCCATTTGAAGTATCAACTGTAGATGTGTTGTCTTGTGTGGGTGTACACCCAAATAAAATAGAACTTATTAATATACTAATTATTATTTTTCTCATAACATTATTAGTATAATAGAAAGTCGCTTGACAAACAATAAATCGGGTGATAAAAATAGTTTTATAAAACGTTGATAGGCCCTAGTATATCCTATTATTCTTATAGAAAGGCAGCGGTTGATGGAAGCTGCTAGAAGATAGATAGAATTCCAGCCTTGAGTGAAATTAATACTTTCCGGTTATGGCCGTTATCCATAAATGAGTGGTTAAATTGTTTCACGTGAAACATTTTGACAATTAGGGTGGCACCGCGAGTTAACATCGTCCCTTGTAGGATGGTGTTTTTTATTTAGGAGGTACATATGATAGACATTAAGCTAATTAGAGAAAACCCAGAAGTTGTTAAGGAAAACATAAAAAAGAAGTTCCAAGACGAGAAATTACCACTAGTTGATGAGGTTGCAGCACTTGATAAGGAATTTAGAGATGCGAAGACTAAAGGAGATTCCTTAAGAGCGGATCGTAATCGTATTTCAAAAGAAATTGGTAAATTAATGGGTCAAGGACTAAAAGACGATGCAGAAAAAGCCAAACAACAAGTAAAAGACCTAGACCAAGAACTACTTGATTTAGAAGAAAAAGAGGAAAAACTATCCCAAAAGATTAAAGAAATCATGATGGTTATCCCAAATATCATCGATGAATCGGTTCCAATTGGGAAAGATGACTCTGAAAATGTAGAAATTGAACGTTTTGGAGAACCTGTAGTTCCTGATTATGAGATTCCTTATCATACAGATATTCTAGAATCTTTTGATGGATTAGATTTAGAAAGTGCACGTGAGACTTCTGGGAATGGATTCTACTATTTAGTTGGAAATGTAGCGAGATTACATAGTGCAATCTTAGCTTATGCACGTGATTTTATGATAAATAGAGGCTTTACATACTTTATTCCTCCATTTATGATCCACGGAAATGTCGTAAATGGTGTTATGAGTTTCGCTGAAATGCAGAATATGATGTATAAGATTGAAGGAGAAGACCTCTATTTAATAGGTACATCAGAGCACTCTATGATAGGTCGCTTCTTAAATAGAACACTTAAAGAAGATAAACTCCCATACGCTCTTACAAGTTATTCTCCATGTTTTAGAAAAGAAGTAGGAGCTCATGGAATTGAAGAGAGAGGCTTATATCGTGTTCACCAATTCGAAAAACAAGAAATGGTTGTGGTATGTAAACCAGAAGATTCTATGGACTGGTATAACAAACTCTGGCAAAATTCCGTTGATTTCTTCCGTTCTCTAGATATTCCAGTACGTACATTAGAGTGCTGTTCTGGAGATCTCGCAGACTTAAAGGTAAAGAGCTGTGATGTAGAGGCATGGTCTCCAAGACAACAAAAATACTTTGAAGTAGGAAGTTGTTCGAATTTAGGAGATGCACAAGCACGCCGTCTAGGTATTCGTATTAAAGGAGAAAAAGGCAATTATTTCGCACATACTTTGAATAATACAGTTGTAGCTCCACCAAGAATGCTCATTGCGTTCATCGAAAACAACCTAAAAGAAGATGGTACACTCGCTATTCCAGAACCATTAAGACCATATATGGGTGGAATGGAGAAGTTAGAACCTGTAACAGACAAGAAAAACACGTTATAATAAAGGTAGAGAGAAATCTCTACTTTTATTATGTTTCACGTGAAACAAATTGAAATAATATGATAAATATCACAAAATATACACTTCGTATACTAGGAATGATAGGGTTAATTCTATTTATTATCCCAATCTTTTATGAATTTTATAATATTGGAACACTGACAGGAATCGGATTATCGATATTACTGATACTCTATAGTTTTAATTATGAAAAGTGGAATCAATGGATAAAAGATGGTTGGAAGAAAGATAATCGTAATGATCTATCTTTCATCATACAGATTATCGCTTCTTTTATTTTAATATTAGCCCTCTATACATCCGTCCTTATATTCCAGGGGAATCGACCTCAAACAAATGACAACCGTACCGTCATTGTATTAGGTTGTGAAGTAAAGAAGGATGGAACACCAAGTGTATTACTTGAATCAAGATTAAAGGTCGCAAAAGAATATTTATTAAATCATCCTACGGAAGTCGTAATCGTAAGCGGATCAAATATGCGTAACCATGATTCTGAAGCAGAGTCAGCTTATAAATGGCTCATTGAAAATGGAATAGAAGATAACAG
>CADBUH010000088.1 GCA_902797775.1 uncultured Erysipelotrichaceae bacterium
TTAGCACAACATATCGCAGACCATAAGAACTTAGGTGCGATTGTAAATAGAGACTTAATTACAGATCCAGGTTTAGATAAAACATTAATGGGTGATGGTTTAGGAAGTATTGTTGGTGGTTTCTTCGGTGGTGCAGCAAATACGACTTATGGTGAATCCATTGGTTGTGTAGCAATTACAGGAAACGCATCTATCTACACAATTATTACAGCAGCGATTGGTTGTATGATTCTAAGTTTCTTCACACCATTTGTGGCAGTTATTAACTCCATTCCTAAATGTGTAATGGGTGGAGCTTGTGTAGCACTCTATGGCTTTATCGCAGTATCTGGTCTACAAATGATCCATAAAGTAGACTTAGGAAACAATAAGAACTTATTCGTTGTTAGTGCGATTCTAGTAGTTGGTATTGGTGGTTTATCCTTAAACTTCGGTACAAACGAATTAACAGGTACACCACTTCTACAAGTAACTTCCCTAGCGACAGCACTGATCGCTGGTATTCTAACGAACTTAGTTGTGAATGGTGGTAAGATGGGAACTGGAGAAGAAGACTACCTCTCAGGTTCTGTGGAAAGTATCGCAGACGCTGACTTCGAAGATTCAAATAAAAAAGAAGACTAATTGAGTAACTTAAAAACCGGTTCAACAATCCTATGTGGTTGGAACAACCGGTTTTTTTCTTATCTTGAGAATGCGAAAACAATGTTTTAAGATAAAAGTAATGAAAAAACAACGAAGTAAGTTAAGACGAAATATCTATGAATTAGTAGATTATATCGACTCCAATGGTGATGGAAAGAAAAATTTTGACTGGTATGACCTTTTCATGTTGGTGGTAATAATCTTTAGTCTTATTCCATTACTTTTTAAAAAGGAAACTGAATTTTTCCGTATGATTGATATTGTAACGGTATCAATCTTTATTGTGGATTATGTATTACGTTGGTTAACCGCGGATTTTCGGATGAAAAGAAGGGGAATAGTACCTTTTATCCTATATCCTTTTACACTCTATGCGATTATTGATTTACTTTCGATTATTCCATCGTTATCTTTATTCTCAAACGCATGGCGTGCTTTAAAACTCTTCCGTATCTTTAAGACCGTTCGTATTTTACGTACGATTAAAGTAGTACGCTTAGCGAAAATTATGCGCTATTCTTCAGCGTATGACATCATTATCCGTGTTTTAAAAAAATCGAAGGCACCTCTTATTGCGGTTGTGAATTTAGCGGTAGGTTATATTATTATTTCTGCATTAATCATATTTAATGTAGAACCAGATTCCTTTGAAAACTTTTTTGAAGCTATCTATTGGGCAACCATCTCCTTAACAACCGTAGGTTATGGAGATATTTATCCTACAACAACGATAGGAAGGCTTGTGGCGATGGTATCCTCTGTCTTTGGGATTGCGATTGTCGCACTTCCTGCTGGTATTATTACCGCAGGATATATGGAAGCGATTCGTGAAAAACACGAAAAACAGAATCGTCAATAGCGCATTAAAAAATGTGCTTTTTTTTAGACAGATTTCACTCTATGTTCAGATAATCCATTTAAGATACATGCATAGAGGAGGAATATAGAATGAAAAAAGTAATCAGTTCAATCAGTATGATTCTATGTATTTCTCTTGTTGGATGTGCCCAAGAAGTAGTAACCACAAATGAAGAAAGTATAGAAGAAACAGAAACAATTGAAACAAAAGAAACGATGGAAAATACAGTTGATGGAGAACATGTAATAACCGTTGATGGAACAGAAGAAACCTATTCCAATATTGAAGTTTATAAAACAGGTGAAGCAGATGGAGATGAAGCAGACTTTTATGGAGAGAATTCTGCCATCTTTACAACGAATAAAGGAACTTTAAACTTAGCAAACGCAACCATTACGACGAATGGAACTCACGCAAATGCGATCTTTAGTTATGGAGAAGGAAGTGTTGTGAATGTGAGTGATAGTACCATAGAAACAAGTGGGAATTGTTCAGGAGGAATTATGACCACAGGTGGAGGTACAATGAATGCCTCAAACCTTACAATCCATACAACAGGGAATTCATCTGCGGCGATCCGTTCTGATCGAGGTGGAGGAATTGTGACAGTAGATGGAGGAAGTTATGTAACAGATGGAAAAGGCTCTCCTGTTATTTATTCAACAGCGGATATTACTGTCAATGATGCTTCATTAACTTCCACTTCTTCCCAAGGTATTGTCGTAGAAGGAAAGAATTCCGTTACTTTAAATAATGTAGAATTAGTCGCAAGTAATATTTCAAAGAATAGTGATAAATCGGATTACTACCAAGCAGTAATGATCTATCAATCAATGTCAGGAGACGCAGATGAAGGATTAGCTTCCTTCACAATGAATGGCGGAAATCTTACAAATCAGAATGGAGATATCTTCTTTGTGAATAATACGGTCGCTGAAATCAAATTAAATAACGCAACCATCACAAATGAAAGTGATGGCGTCTTCCTAAGAGCGATGGCTGCAGGATGGGGTAATGAAGGTTCGAATGGAGGACAAGTTACTTTACAAGCCACAAACCAAACAATAAATGGAGATATGATCATTGATGAAGTTTCAAATCTTAATTTATATCTAAACGAAGCCTCTACATTTACTGGTTCTATTAATTCAAATAATGAAGGTGGAAAAGTATATGTAGAACTTGATACAGATTCGAAATGGGTATTAACAGAAGACTCTTATATTACAAGTTTAACTTGTGCTAAGGATTCAATTGATTTAAATGGACATAAGTTATATGTGAATGGAGAAGAATATATTGAAGGAAATGAAATGGTTGGAGAAAAGATTGAAGTAACAATCAATTCATCCAATGGCCAAGGAATGGGACCAGGTAAACCAGAAGGAGGAACTCCACCGGATAAACCGGATGGGAATGGACCTCAAGGTGGTACACCTCCAGAAAAACCAAATCATTAAGAAAAGCATGGGAAACCATGCTTTTTAAGAAGAGTTTGAAAGTATTCAATGAATACTTTATTAACCCTTTGGAACTTTAATTTGTATCGCTTTTGGATATACTTCAAAGATTGCTTGATCTGTTACACCACCATATTCACCATCAATAGACCATGCGATATCTTTAGAATGAATTGAGGCTTTTGTAATATTCGCGTAGATAAGATATGGACTATCTAAGTTTATATCTAATAAGGATTGTACAACCTGTCCTAAATTGATAATATTTTCAGGATATTTAATTAGTATGATTTCATATTTCCCATCATCTAAATGTGCATCCCCTAAACTTGATACATCAATACCACCAATAGAGTTCGAACTAAAGATAGCCCCAAAGATAAAATCATCTTCAATGGTAAATGAATCGGTTTCTACTTTCATATGTCTTTTATAATTCATATGTTGTGAAAGTTCTCCAATCGCACTTAAGATATAGGCAGTATGTCCAAAGATGTTTTTAATACTTTGTTCTGTAGAATAACTTACTGATGAAAATGCACCAAAGGCTGCGACATAATTAAAATATTTATCATTGAGTTTACCTATATCATAGGCAAAGGTATCTCCATGTAAGATAACATCACATGCTGAATCGATGTTGGATGGAATTTGAATACTACGAGCGAAATCATTGGTTGTTCCTGCAGGAATATAACCAAGAATTGGTTTTGTAGGTAAAGGCATAATATTATTTACTAAGTGATTTAAAGTTCCATCTCCTCCTGCACATACAATAAGATCATATTCACTCGCATGTTCTTGAATATAGGTATCTGGAAGAATACCTTTCTTAGGATTAATAGGAAAAACATGAAGTTGATTATCTTCAACAGCTAAGTTTTCGATAATACTATATGTTTCTTCTTGAAGGGAACTGTTTCCAGCATTTCCATTAATTAGTAACGCTATCTTTTTCATATATCTTCCTTACTTTGATTACATCTCTAAGATAGACTTTTGTCAAATAGAAACGTGGTGGATGAAGTTGTTGCTTCAACCGTATAAGTTAATCCATTTGGGAACGTCTTATTGCCGTGATACGGCACGTTATGCCGTATTACGCGAACAAATCATCAAGAGTTATAACATTATGAAAACCATCAGATAAAACAGTTTTAAATAATTTATCGATATTATTACAGATGTTATGGCAATATAGTTGTAGATGGGGCGATATGACTTCGCATCCGCCAGAGACCAAACCGGCATTTTTTGGTACTCTAGTAAATATTATATTGGGGGAAAGATTGGGAATTTGCACATTATTTGCACTTTTCTAGAAAAAAATACCACTAAATAACAAACTCCAAAAAACAAAAAAGCGTGGAAACCGCATAACCACGCTTATTTTTAATGGTGAGGAATAGGGGACTCGAACCCATGACCCCTTCCACGTCAAGGAAGTGCTCTCCCAACTGAGCTAATCCCTCATGTGTTTTAAATAGTAACATAAATTATAAGAAAGATGAATGTTATAATGTATTTTAGGAGAGCAAAAATATGAAAGTGTTATTTATTAATGGGAGTCCACACCAACATGGTTGTACAGATACAGCTATGCAAGAAGTGTGTAAACAACTCGATAAACATGAGATTGAACATGAGATCATTTGGCTTGGCACAAAGTCTATGCAAGGTTGTATTGCGTGTAATACCTGTAGTAAAAAGGGAGAATGTGTGTTTGATGATCTTGTGAATGAAGTAAATAAACGTGCAGATGAATTTGATGCATTGGTTGTTGGAGGACCAGTCTTCTATGGAGGAATCTGTGCGCAATTAACCGCATTTTTAGATCGTCTATTCTATAGTGGAAACCAAAAGTGGCAAAAGAAACCAGGTGCTGCGATTGTATCTTGTCGTAGAGCTGGTAATACGGCTGCTTATGAAAGATTGAATATGTATTTTGGGATTAATAATATGCCAATTGTTACGAGTCGTTATTGGAATTTAATTCATGGGGCAAATCGGGAAGATGCTTTAAAAGATGAAGAAGGTTTATTAACGATGCGTACACTTGGAGAGAATATGGCGTGGCTATTAAAGAGTTTAAAAGTTGCTAAAGAAGCAGGGGTTCCAGAACCTGAATACGAAAAACCAGTTTGGACAAACTTTATAAGATAATGATGTACGATATTTTAGAGACAAAAGAACGCATTACAGCAGATAATGAAAAAGTCGCAGAAGACACAAGAACTCTTTTAAAAGAGAAGGGTATCTTTTTTGTGAACCTCATGGCTTCTCCTGGTGCAGGGAAAACTACACTCTTAACACAAGTTATAAAAAAACTTAAAGATGAATACCGTATTGGTGTTATGGAAGCCGATGTAGATTCTGATGTAGATGCGAAAACCATTAGTGATTTAGGTGTTAAAGTGATACAACTTCATTCTGCAGGTTTATGTCATATGGATGCGGATATGACGTATCGAGGATTAGAGAAATTTGGGATTGAAGATTTAGATGTAATCTTCTTAGAGAATATTGGAAA
>CADBUH010000089.1 GCA_902797775.1 uncultured Erysipelotrichaceae bacterium
CATAACTCCATCCAATTGGTCCACCTTCTTCATACATCGCATAGGTATAAGGTAATGTATCTTCTAAGGTATATTCTCCTTTATTAATTTTATCCATCCATAACATCGTTAAAGGAAGTTTATATGTACTAGCGGCTATATAATATTCTTTCTCACGATATTTATAGACTTTATCATCTACTAAATCTTCAATCATAAAGGAAACTTGTTCTGTATCATACCCTTCTTCTTCAAGATAATCGAGTATTAATTTGTCAAGTGCGACTGGATGAATGGTTGGGGTTGGAGTAGGAAGCGGTGTAGGTTCTGGCGTAGGTGTTGGGGTAGATGTCACCAACATCTTTTCCATGGAACCCCAATTTTGAGATACAGTATACCCTAGCACTCCTAATAAAGCGAAAGATAAAAGAAGCCAAACCCAGCGATTCTTTTTCTTAGGTTCTTCATTTGAAACGACTTCAGGTGTTTCTTTCTTTTCTTCTTCAATAGAAAGTGTTTCTAATTTTTGAATACTTTTAATCGTTTCATCCATTGGTTCAATTTTTTCTTCTTGATCCAAAGATTCTTTCTTTTCCATTTCATCCATATTAAAGAATTATAAAACAATCTTTTATGAATACAAATGAAATTTATGTGAATATTAAAAAACTCTAGTTCTTATTGAACTAGAGTTAGCGATTAACCTATGGTCTCTTCAATTAATTTCCATAACTCTTCCATTCCTGTCTTTTTCATGGAAGAACAGACCACTAAACTTTCTTTACGTATTCCTAATGTATCACTAATGATTTTTAATTGGGAAAGTTGTTGGTTACGAGAAAGTTTATCACTTTTCGTACATGCCCCAAGAATCGCTAGATGATTTCCTTTTGCGTATTCAATCATACGCTTATCATCTTCATTTGGTACACGACGAATATCTAAGACTAAGATTAATAATTTTAATTGTTTCCGTTCGCGAAAATAAGGTTCCATTAATTCTCCAAAATCAATGGAGGTTTGTTTACCACCTTTTGCGTATCCATACCCTGGTGCATCCGTTAAGACATATTTATCATTGACGGTAAAGAAGTTTAAAAGCCTTGTCTTTCCTGGCGTTTTTCCTTCATACGCAAGATTCTTACGATTCACTAACGCATTAATCAGACTACTTTTACCAGCGTTTGAACGTCCCGCAAAGACCATTTCTGGATAGGTTGTGTTTGGCCATTGACTCTTCGTAGCACTTGAGCCAATCCATTTCGCATCATAATAATTCATTAGAGTAATGCTTCCTTTAATACTTGTGATACTTTTTCAACTGGAATAAAGGTCACATTCTCTTTCACTGCTTCTGGAATATCATCTAAGTCTCTTAGATTTCCCTTTGGAATAACAATCTTTTGAATTCCTGCGCGATTGGCAGCTAAGGATTTCTCTCTTAATCCACCAATTGGTAAGACATTACCACGTAATGTGACTTCCCCTGTCATCGCTAAATTAGCGTCTACTGGTTTATCACATAAAGCAGATACAAGTGCAGTTGTTAAGGTTACACCTGCAGAAGGTCCATCCTTTGGCACAGCACCTTCAGGAACGTGAATATGGATATCATGCGATGGGAAGAATTCAGGATCAATATTGAATTCTTTCGCATGTGCTTTGATATAGTCTAAGGCAATCTCTGCACTTTCCTTCATCACATCTCCTAACTTACCAGTTAAGACAAGTCCACCTTTTCCACTAAAGTAATTCACTTCTACGGATAAGACATCTCCACCAAATGCAGTATACGCAAGTCCTGTCACAACCCCTACTTGTGGTTTCTTTTCTTTGGTTCCATATTCAAAGATTTCTTTTCCTAACCATTCATGAATCATTTTTTCATTAATCGTTACCGACTTTTTACCTTCATTTAAAATCGCAAGAACAGTCTTACGGCATAAGGTTCCAATAACTCTTTCAAGTTGTCTTACCCCTGCTTCTCTTGTGTAATGACGAATGAGATATAAGATTTCCTTTTCCTTTAAATGGAATTGAGAAGCTTTTAAACCATTCGCTTTTAATTGTTTAGGGATTAAGTGTTCTAAAGCAATATGAACTTTATCGACTTCTGTATAAGAAGGTAGTTCAATAATCTCTAAACGATCTTGTAGAGGAGCTGGAATATTCTCTAAATAGTTCGCGGTTGCGATAAATAAGACATTGGATAAATCATAGGGTTCTTCTAAGTAGTGGTCTGAGAAGAAGGAATTCTGCTCAGGGTCTAAGACTTCAAGTAATGCACTACTTGGATCTCCCTTATAGTCATATCCAAGTTTATCAATTTCATCAATTAAGAAGACAGGGTTAATAACACCAGCCTTTTTCATTCCTTGGATAACACGACCTGGTAAAGAACCTAAATAAGTACGACGATGTCCACGAATCTCAGCTTCATCTCTTACTCCACCTAGAGACATCTTTACAAATTCTCTACCTAAACTACGTGCGACAGATTTCGCAAGAGATGTTTTACCGACTCCTGGAGGACCTGCTAAACAGATGATTGGTGAATTTAAATTCCCTGTCATTTGTTTTACAGCTAAGTATTCCATGATACGTTCTTTCACTTTCTTTAAACCATAGTGGTCTTCATCTAAGATTTCTTGCACTTCTTTTAAGTTCTCATTATCTTCTGTTTTTTGCCACCAAGGAACTTTTAAAAGCCAATCCAAATAACTTCTCGCTACACTTGCTTCTCCACTTCCTGGAGGTAACATCTCATAACGTTGAAGTTCTTCTAATGCTTTTTCTTTTACGTGTTCTGGATATGGATTGTTTTCAATCATCTCTCTTAATTCAGCAGTATCATCCGTTAAATTAGAGACATCTCCAAGTTCTTCTTTAATCGCTCTTAATTTTTCTCTTAAATAATATTCTTTTTGGCTATCATCAATATGTTCTTTCACTTTATCGTTAATCGTCGCTTCAATTTCAGAATATTCTTGTTGTTTTTCAAGTTCTGCGATAATAAGAACCATACGTTCATTTACGTCGGTTGTTTCAAGTAATTTTTGTTTAACATTTAAATCAAGTGGAAAGTATTGCGCAAATTGGTCTGTTAAAGTTTGTGCAGATACTCCCTTAGTGAGTTGATTTAAGATATCTTGTGGGAAGGATGAAGATAAGTGAGATACTTTTTGGAACTCTGAAATAATCTTCTTAACTAAAGTTACTTCTTCCATTTGGTTTCCAACGGTCTCCTCTAGCGTTTCAATATTCGCCATCATTTCATAACCATCATCTTCAAGTGAAACCAAACGTGCACGTTTCATACCTGTAAAGGTAACACGCATAAATCCTTCTTTACGACGAATAATTTTAATCTTACTTAATGTACCAACTTGATATAAATCATTCGCCGTTGGATTATCAACCATAATATCGTTTTGGCATACAATCCAAACCATACTATCAAAATTGTCACTACTATCATCTACCGCATGGATTGATTTTTCACGACCAACTTCAATCATTACATCTTGTCCAGGAAAAACAATAATTCCTCTCGTACAAATAACTGGAACTTTAATATTTACACTGTTTCCCATATTTCGTACCTCCTATCTTTTTGGAAAAATAAGACGCATTGGCGTCTTATTTGATGTATTAGTCTTTTGTTTCTTCTTTTGGTTTTACAGTTTTCTTAACTGCGTTATCCTTAATAAATTTAAACGCAAGAGAATTTTTGAGGTCTTCCCTTAGATATTGTTCAGGAAGTGCACCTTTGACTTGATCTAATTCCATTTGGTATTGATCCGCAATCTTTTGGTATTCCTCATTTACTTCTTCATCGGTAGGAGTAATGTTTTCAACTTTCGCTACTTCCGAAAGAATTAAACGATTCTTAACTGCTTTACGTGCATCATCTTCATACCCTTTCATGAAGTCTTGTGGATTTTGACCCATCATAGATAAGTATTGATCAACACTCATACCATATTGTTTTAATCTTCCTGCGAGCTCATTCATCATGTTTTGTTGCTCTTCTTGAACAAGAACTTCTGGAATATCAATTTCTGTATTCTTTGCGATGCGATCTAATAATTCACCATCAGCCTTTTGTTCTGCATAATTTGTTTTACTTTCTAATAATCTTTCTTGAACGCGTTTCTTTAAGTCATCAACTGTTTCTACGCCTGGAATGTTAACGTCCTTAGCGAAATCATCATCCAATTCAGGTAATACTTTTTCTTTTACCTCATGAACTTTAACCTTAAACACAACATCTTTACCCGCAAGTTCTTCTGCGTGATATTTTTCTGGGAAAGTTAAGTTAATATCTTTTTCTTCCCCTGCTTTGGAACCAATTAATTGGTCTTCAAAGCCAGGAATGAAACTACCACTACCAAGTTCTAAATGATGTCCTTCTGCTTTACCACCATCGAATGGTACACCATCTTTAAATCCTTCATAATCAATTACGACTGTGTCGCCTTCTTTCGCTTCCTCTTCTTTTGTCACAAGATCCATATAAGTATTTCTCATACGATCGAGTTCATTTTGAAGTTCTTCATCACTTACAGATACTTCTTCAATCTCGTAATCGACACCTTTATAATCACCAAGTTTCACTTCAGGCATTACCGCAAAACGATAAACTAATACTACTTTATCATCATCAAAGGATTCTACATCCATCTCTGGTCTACTAATTGGGTTTACTTTCGCTTCTTGAATACCATTAATAAACCAATCATTTGCGTTATCGTCAATCGCTTGTGCTTGACGCGTTGATTTAGAAATTCTCTTTTCTAAGATAGAGAGTGGTACTTGTCCTTTTCTAAATCCATCTATCTCTGCACGTTGAGCGAGTTTACGGAATGATTTTTCAACTGCCTCTTTCCATGCATCTCCTTCAATGGTTACCTTTAATTCTCCCATTGATTTTTCTTTAATCTCAAAATTTGCTGCCATACTATGAAACTCCTTTCAAATGTTAACCTAATAAGTATAACAAGTTTCAATTAGATATGCTATCTGAATATTCACATATTTAGCACTCTAAATAAGTGCCTGCTAATATCCTAGCATATCCCATTAGCACTTTCAAGTATTAAGTGCTAAATTTCTTATATTGAAATATTCTTCAACTTTTGGTATAGTTCTAGTGCTGTCCTCGTAGCTCAGTTGGATAGAGCACCCGCCTTCTAAGCGGACGGTCAGGCGTTCGAGTCG
>CADBUH010000090.1 GCA_902797775.1 uncultured Erysipelotrichaceae bacterium
TATCTAGCTGACACTAAATGCTAGGATAGAAAGGAAGCGTATATACAAATTGGCATATTAGATGAGCCAATTTATATATACCAGGTATTACAAACATGTTCACTTCTGTACTAACAAACGCTACAACACAACTAACTTTAGTCCAAATCCTATTATGTGCACTTACAAGTGTTCTATGTGGATTATGTGTAGCTTTAGCCTATAAATCAATCACAAATACCAATAAGAGTTTTATTACCGCAATCACAATGATTCCACTTATTGTTATGATGGTCATCATTATGGTAAATGGAAATCTTGGTGTAGGTGTTGCGGTAGCAGGTAGTTTCTCACTTGTACGGTTTCGTTCAATGCCAGGTAAAGCAAGTGATATTATCGTTATCTTTCTAGCGATGGCGATTGGTCTAGCAACTGGAACAGGTTATTTAACCTTTGCCTTATTAATGACCATTTGTGCGATTGTGATTACGGTAGTACTCGTAAAGATGCCAATCTTAAATACTTCGGATACCTATCGTAGTTTACGTATTACGATTCCTGAAGATTTAGATTATACGTCAGTCTTTGATGATATCTTCAAAGAATATACAAAGGATTATCGTTTAGAAGGAGTAAGAACGACTAATTTAGGGTCTATGTTCTTGTTGAGTTATGATATTCATTTAAAAGATTCAATGAATGAAAAAGCGATGATTGATCAAATTCGTATTCGTAATGGAAACTTAGCGATTAACTGTTCCCATAGTGCGAGTGCACCAATTGAATTATAAGAAGAATCGAGCATACTCGATTCTTTTTATGTATACTAATAAGGGGAGAAAATATATGAGAAAACTAATTAAGAACGCAACGATATATAAAAGTTCTATGGATTCAATCTTGATTGAAGATGGAAGAATTTTAGAAGTTTTTCAAGGGGATAAAAACCTTGAAAATATTGATGAAGTGATTGATGTAAAGGGAGCTTTTGTATTACCTGGTTTTATTGATTCTCATTTACATACCTTAAATTTAGGATATTACTTAAGCAATGTTTCGTTAATTGGGATTACGAGTTTAAAACGATTATTAGAGATTGTGAAAGAGAAGATTGCACAAGTTAAAGAAGGAAAATGGTTTTATGCAAGAGGATTCAATGAATCAATCTTTGAAGAACCGAAACTACCTACAAAACAAATGTTAGATGAAATTAGTAAAGATATTCCAATTGTCTTATCAAGAGCGTGTGGACATATGATGGTCGTAAACTCTAAGGTATTAGAGTTATGTGGTGTAACAGATGATGAAGAAAAAGACGGTGGAAGGATTGATTATGAAAATGGGTTTGCGTATGAGTATGCATTAGAAGATATTAAAGCACATATGCCTTCACCAACAAGAGAAGACCTTATTCTCTATCTTCAAGAAGCAATGCACTATCTTAATCAATTTGGAATTACAGGTGTAGGAAGTGATGACTTTATCTCTGTAACAGAGAATTGGGAATTACCACTTGATGTATTTCTCCAACAATCCTACCAACATAAAATGAGTATTCGTATGAATGAACAATGTGAATTTCATACATTAGAAGAATTCGCTAAATTCTTAGATGAAGGCTATACCACAGGGGTGGGAAATGAAATCTTCCAAGTGGGTCCACTCAAGATGATTGTGGATGGATCTTTAGGTGCACGAACGGCCTATTTATCGAAGCCTTATGAAGATGCGAAAGAAACTAGAGGAATGTTATGTTATAGCGAAGAAGAATTTGCACGCTTTGTTGAGCTCGCAAGTAATTATAATATGCCTACGATTTCTCATGCGATTGGGGATGGAGCAGTGGATGTTGTCTTAGATACCTATGAAGAATATATGTTAGAGAATAATCCTCTTGGATATGGACTTGTACATTGTCAAATCATGCGTCGAGACCAAATTGATCGTATTTTAAAACATAAATTATATTGTTATATACAATCTTTATTTATTAATGGGGATGCGGTTTTCTATGAAAAACGTGTAGGAGATACTGCACGAACCTCCTATCCATTTGCCTCCTTATATCGTGGAACGACTACAGGAAATGGATCCGATGCACCTGTTGAAATTCCAGATGTATTAAAAGGTATTTATTTAGCTGTCACAAGAAAATCCATTGATTTTGATGCGATGATGGATGCTTCTGAATGTTTAACGATTGAAGAAGCGATTGATAGTTATACGGTCAATGCCGCGAAATTAATTGGTCGCGAAGAAGATTTAGGAAAGATTCAAGAAGGATATCTAGCAGATTTAGTTGTATTAGATAAAGATCTTACAAAAATAGAACCAAAAGAAATCTTAGATACAAAAGTAGTCTTAACATTATTTGATGGAGAAGTTGTTTATCAAGCATGAAAGATGTTGTTTTAGCTTACCTTTATCCAAAGAATAATCGTAAAGACGCACAATCATTTATCGAAGAAACAAGCCTCTTATGTGAAGCTTGTGGCTTTCATGTGATTGAAACGATCACCCAAGAAAGAGATCGTCTAGATTCAAAGACAGGACTATATAAAGGTAAGTTAGAAGAACTGAAGAGTGTTCTTGCGTACCATGATTGTAAGACAGTTGTGTTTTGTAATGATTTACCAATTTCCATTGGTTTAAGATTAAGAGAAATATTAGAGGTTGAAGTAATTGATCGTACAAGTTTAATCCTTCATATCTTTTCTTTACGTGCCAAAACCAAACAAGCTAAACTCCAAGTCGAACTTGCACGACTTCAATATTCCTTGCCTCGTCAAAGTGAAAAAGAAGATGTTCAAACCCATGAAAGAGGGGGAGGCTTTAGTAACCGTGGTGCTGGAGAAATGCGTAGTGCACGTATTCAAAAACGTTACCAAAATCGAATCACACAATTAAAGAAACAATTAAAAGCGATTGAAAAAGAATCTCAAACCGCAGAGAATCGTCGCCAAAAAAGTAGTCTTGGTAGAGTAGGGATTATTGGTTATACAAATGCTGGAAAAAGTAGTTTCATGAATGCGGTATTAGATTTAACAGGACAAAAGAATAAAGATGTATTTGAAAAGGATATGTTGTTTGCGACCCTTGATACCTATGTTCGTCATATTATTTATAAAGGGAAAGAATTTCTTTTATATGATACCGTAGGATTTGTTTCAAACTTACCTCATGAACTAATTGAAGCCTTTCAATCTACCTTACAATCCACAATGGATGCGGATTTACTCATCCACATCATTGATGCTAGTGAAGAGAATATGCAAGAAAAAATCGAAGTAACTGAAGAAACATTAAGACGTATTCATGCTGATCATATCCCAACCATCAAGGTATACAATAAAATCGATTTAGTAGAAGGAAAAGAATTTGAAAATGGAATCTCTTGTAAGACAAAAGAAGGAATTGAAGAAGTCTTAGATCATATTCTTTCTACCCTCTATCCAGAAGAAACCATATTTCAATGTCATATACCTTATGATAAAATTGCTCTCGTATCCGAAGGGAAGAAAACTCTTTCGATACATATCTTAGAAGAAGATGAAAAGGGAATGAAAATGGAAGTGCGTGGACCAATGGTTCGTATGATTCCATTTCTACCATATCGGTTATAAAGGAGAAGAAAAGATGAAAACAGTATGGGAAAAGTATAGTCCTACCGAACTAAAAGAAGTTGAAAAATTTTGTAAGAATTATCGAGAGTTCTTAACCCTTACAAAAACAGAAAGAGAATTTGTAAGAGAAGCGGTAAAACTTGCAGAAAAAGAAGGCTTTGTTGAACTTGGTAAAAAGAAAGGGAAACTGAAAGCAGGAGATCGTATTTATACGGTGAATCGTGAAAAGAATTTATGTTTATTTGTGATTGGTGAAGAACCTCTTACAAATGGATTAAATATCTTAGGAGCACATATTGATTCTCCACGCTTAGATTTAAAACAAAAACCACTCTATGAAAAAGATGGCTTAGCTCTATTGGATACGCATTACTATGGTGGTATTAAAAAATACCAATGGGTTGCGAGACCTATGGCACTTCATGGGGTTGTATGTAAGAAAGATGGAAGTGTTGTAAATATTGAGATTGGTGAAAAAGAGGATGATCCAGTTGTAGGAATTAGTGATTTATTAATCCATTTAGCGAGTGATCAAATGAAAAAGACAGCGGATGTTGTGGTGACAGGAGAAGCACTCAATGTATTAGTTGGTTCCATTCCTAGTAAGAATGAAAAGGAAGAACCAGTTAAAAAAGCGATTCTAAAATTATTAGAAAAGAAATATAAGATGAAAGAAGAGGATTTCTTATCTGCGGAAATTGAAGTTGTTCCTGCAGGTAAAGCAAGAGATTATGGTTTAGATAGTTCAATGATTCTTGGATATGGTCATGATGATCGTGTATGTGCGTATACTTCATTACGTGCGATTCTAGCGATGAATAAGCCTAAGAGAACCTCTTGTTGTATCTTAGTTGATAAAGAAGAAATTGGCTCTGTAGGAGCTACAGGAATGCATTCTAAGTGGTTTGAAATGATGGTTACGAAACTCTTAGAAAGACAAGGAGAAACTTCTTTAGTTGCGTTAAATGATACCTTTAGTAACTCTATGATGTTATCAAGTGATGTATCAAATGCTTTTGATCCGAACTATCCAGAAGTATGTGATCCTAAGAATAGTGCTTATTTTGGATGTGGAATTGTCTTTAATAAGTTTACAGGTGCTAGAGGTAAGAGTGGTTCCAATGATGCAAATCCAGAATACTTCGCAAAGATTCGTAATGTAATGGAAAAAGAAAAAGTGCAATTCCAAACATGTGAACTTGGTGCAGTTGATGTAGGTGGAGGAGGAACCATCGCTTATATCTTGGCACAATTAAATATGGAAGTTATTGATGCAGGTATTGCTGTACAAAATATGCATGCTCCATATGAAGTGGTTTCAAAAGGAGATGTCTACGAAGGATATCGTGCATATAAAGCGTTCTTAAAGAAAATGTAAGAGTATAAAAAAACTACTTGGTGTTGCTATAACCAAGTAGTTTTTGTTTTATATTATTCCGCAAATACTGGCACAAATTTCTTTGTGATTACTTCAATCATTCCTAAGTCACTCATCTTAACTTGTGGAATAACAGGAAGAGCAAGTACTGCGATACGAAGGAGTGGGTTTGGAATATCGGTTAGACCAACGGTACGGTCAACTTCTTTTAGTTTATCAGCAATCTTAGATGTTTCAACTGCATCCACTTTCGATAGTAGTCCACCAATTGGAAGTGGTAATAAACCTAATACTTCATTATCAGCTACAGTACATAATCCACCACCACATTCTTTTAATGTGTTCGCAGCTAAGAGTGCATTTTCTGGTGTATCATATACGATTGTTAAGTTATGAGAGTCATGGCTAACGGTAGAAGCAAGTGCACCTCTCATTAAGCCAATACCTTCTACAACAGCTAGAGCGATATTATCTCTACCATGACGGTTAACAACTGCTACAAACTTCATATCATCATGAGGTAATAGAAGTTTTCCATCTTTTACTTCAATATCCATTGATTTAAGTTCTGTTACAGAAGCATCATGGGTAGGATAGTGCATATAGTTGATTTTAACCGTTCCGTTTTCAATTGGAGCTTTTAGAACGAAATCATCCGTTGTTAAATCACGAATATGCATTGTGTTAATATCCTCAATCTCATAAGTTTCATCAGGAATATCAACAACTAATTTGCGATCCTTCGCAACAAGTTTACCTTCAAAGTAAACTTGCGAAGGCCATAGCTCTGTTAA
>CADBUH010000091.1 GCA_902797775.1 uncultured Erysipelotrichaceae bacterium
AGAGTTCATTATTATAAAACAGGTTGTTTATTCTCAGCTGCATTAACATTAGGAGCAATCCTAGCAAACAAAGAAGATTCTATTATTCACCAATGGGATGAACTTGGTAAAAAATTAGGTTTAGCTTTCCAAATACAAGATGATTTATTAGATGTACATAAAACAGCAGAAGAATTAGGTAAAAGTACATCCGATGAAAGAAATGGAAAAGCAACCAGTGTTACAATACTAGGAGAAGATAAGGCAACTGCCTTAATGAATGAACTTTATCAAGATTGTATTAATCAGATAAATAATTTTGAGGAATTTGAACCTTCAGAGCTAATAGAATTAGTGAAAGAGGTTATCACAAGAAATAAATAGGGAATATATGAAAATCACAGATATAAAAGATCCTTCATTTTTAAAAGATTTATCCATTAACGAATTGAATGACTTAGCTTTAGATATTCGTCAATTTTTAATTAACTCAGTTTCAAAAACCGGCGGACATCTCGCTAGTAATTTAGGGGTTGTTGAACTAACGATCGCACTTCATTATGTCTTCAATTCACCAGTCGATAAAATCTTCTTTGATGTTGGTCACCAATGTTATACACATAAACTATTAACAGGACGAGCTAATGAATTCTCTACACTTCGTCAGTATGATGGAATAAGTGGATTTGAGAAAAGAAGAGAAAGTGAACATGATGTTTGGGAAGCTGGGCATAGTTCAACCTCATTAAGTGCTGCCTTAGGAATGGCGATTGCACGTGATTTAAATGGGGAAGATTATGCGATTGTACCTGTTATAGGAGATGGTGCAATTGCTTCTGGAATGGCTATGGAAGCCTTAAATTCCATTGGTTCTGAACAAAAGAAACTGATTATTATTTTTAATGATAATAATATGTCGATTTCAAAGAATGTTGGTGCTATGGCAAAAGGATTTGCTCGCTTAAGAAGTGCGAAGAGTTATAACTCCTTAAAATCGAATGTAAAGAATGTATTAAAGAAGAATGAACTTGGTAAATTAATGTATTCTGGTATGAAATCAGTTAAAGATGCGATTAAAGAATCTGTGATTGATAAAGGTATCTTTGGAGAATTTAACCTAGAATATATGGGTCCAGTAGATGGACATAATATTACCGATTTAATTCGTGTATTAAATGTTGCTAAAGAGCATGATGGCCCTGTTGTAATTCATGCGATTACACAAAAAGGACATGGATATGCACCATGTGAAAAGGATTTAGATGGTAATTGGCATGGGGTAGGTCCATTTAATGTGGATACAGGTTTACCACTAAAACAAACACCTTTAGGTTTTAAGAAATGGTCCTCTATTATATCGGATACATTAGTAGAACTTGCAGAACATGATCCAAAGATATTATGTTTAACGCCTGCAATGGTGAATGGTAGTGCACTAGAACCTTTCTTTGCGAAATTCCCATATCGTAGCTTCGATTGTGGTATTGCAGAAGAACACGCCTTAACTTTCGCTGCTGGACTAGCGATATCTGGATATCGACCATTTATATCGATTTATAGTTCTTTCTTGCAAAGAGGTTATGATCAAATTAATCATGATATCGCTCGTATGGATTTACCAGTTGTGATTGGGATTGATCGAGCTGGACTTGTGGGAGAAGATGGTGAAACCCATCATGGTGTATTTGATATCGGTATATTACGTCCTATCCCTAATATGATTCTATCTCAACCAAAAGATGCTAAAGAGGCAAGGGACTTATTATATACAGCCTTTAATCAATCCCATCCTTTTGCGATTCGTTATCCGCGTGGTGAAGTCCAAGAGAATATGACAGCCTTTAATGAAATCGAAATCGGTTCTTGGACGGTATTTAATGAAACACCTAATACAAAGGCTTATATTTTAACTTATGGAGAAGATGTAGATAAGTGTATTGATAAAGTTACAGTTAATCAATTGGATATAGCTGTCGTTAATTGTAGGTTCTTTAAACCATTAGATGAAGCGTTTATTCAACATTTAGCTGAAAAAAACTTACCCGTATTTATCTATGAAACGGATATGTTAGCGGGTGGATTATCCTCTGCAATCTTTGAATACTGTAATGATGCAAATCTACAGATTCATAGTAAACGTTATGGTATACGTGATCATTATGTTGGACAAGGTGCCACAAACCTTTTAAAGAAGGATCAATTTATCGATTTAAACTATGTTTTAGATGATATTTTAAAAGAATTGGAGTAAGAATGCTTAATCATTTATACATTAAAAATTTCGTATTAATTGATGAATTAAATATTGATTTAACAAGTGGTTTTAATGTGTTCATTGGAGAAACAGGTGCTGGTAAATCAATTTTTATAGATGCGATATCTTTATTATGTGCAGAAAGAAGTAGTTCTAATTTAGTGGGTAAAAATGGAGATAAAGCGATCATAGAAGGAACCTTTGATTTAGAAGGGGATTTAAATGCGCAAAAGGTATTACTAGAGAATGGATTTGAATGTAATGACATTACGACTTTTACTAGAGAAATATTGAATTCAGGTAAAAGTGTAGCACGTATTGATCATCGTATTGTTTCTTTATCCTTACTAAAGGAAGTATTAAAGAATCAAATTGATATCCATGGTCAAAGAGAAACCCAATATTTATTAAATCGTCATACCCATCTTCATTTATTAGATGAATATTTAAATCTTACTGATGAAGTATCTGAATTGAATTCTTTATATAAGATTTATACTGATTTAATTCAACAAAAAGAGGCTGTTTTAAATGATACATTTAATGAAACCGATTTAGAATACTTCCAATACCAAATTAATGAAATTGAAGAAGCGAAATTAAAAGAAGGGGAAGAAGAATCTTTACAAGAAACAGAAAAACATTTTGAAGCAATGAAAGACTCTTATGATAAAGTAACCCATTCTTTAGAATTATATGATTCGGTTGAAGCTTCTTTATATGAACTAAATAAGATGGTTCAATCTTTACCAGAATCAAAATCTTTTGAATCCATCAAAGAACAATTCTCTAATCATTATTATGAAATGAATGATTCTATTTCCGAATTAAGAAAAGAATATGAACAATTTGAATTCACGGAAGAAGATATTAATGCGATTGAAGAAAGACTTTTCACAATCCAAAGAATGAAACGTAAATATGGAAAAAGTGTTCAAGAGATTAATTCCTTTAAAGATGAATTACTACAAAAAGTTGAAATGATGAATCATCGTAATGAATATCTAGAAGAGATGAATCAAAAAATTAATCTTGCGTATACAAATTATCTAGATAAAGCGAAAGAACTTTCAAAGAAACGTATGAAAGGTTCTAAGAAATTAGATGAGAACGTCATAAAACATTTAAAAGATTTATCTTTACCAAATGCGATTTTCAAGACACAAATTACACAAGATAAAGAAACAAAAAATGGGATTGATGATGTTGAATTCTATATCAGTATGAATGCAGGAGAAGATCTTGCACCATTAATTAAAACAGCGAGTGGGGGAGAACTATCTCGTTTAATGTTAGGTTTAAAAGTAATCTTTACACATCTTCAAGGTATACAAACCGTTATCTTTGATGAGATTGATACAGGTGTAAGTGGTAATGTAGCTTCTTTGATTGGACAAAAGATGAAAGAATTATCAAACGATACACAAGTATTAACGGTAACGCATTTAGCACCAGTTGCGGCATATGCGGATAATCATTATCTTGTTACAAAATCATCCACAAAGAATACTACAAGTACAAATGTACTACCATTGGATGAAAAACAAACCATTGAACAACTTGCCTTACTTGCTTCAGGGGAATTAACCGATGCATCCTTTGCAGCTGCACAAGAATTATTAAAAAGGAGTCATTTATAATGGCTCATGTTTATTTCCATATTGATTTAAATGCTTTTTTTGCGAATGCTGAAATATTAAGAGATCCTGAACTAAAAGGGAAACCGATTATTGTTTCTGGTACCACTCGAAGAAGTGTTGTTTCTACAGCTTCCTATGAAGCAAGAAAGTTTGGAATTCATTCTGCTATGCCCGTATCAGAAGCCTTACATTTATGTAAAGATTTAATCATTGTGGAACCTCATTATTCTTTATATAGTGAATTATCAAAAGATTTTATTCATCTTATACAATCCTATACAGATATTGTGGAACAAGTTTCTATCGATGAATGTTATGCAGATATGACAGAGGTTATTAAAACTTATGAAAAGCCTTTAGATCTTGCATGGGAAATTCAAAAAAGAGTATTAAATGAATTAAAATTACCTTGTTCAATTGGAATCGCACCGAATCTATTCTTAGCGAAAATGGCTTCGGATATGAAAAAACCATTAGGGATTACTGTATTAAGAAAAAGAGAAGTAAAAGAAAAACTATGGCCACTCCATATTAAAGAAATGCGTGGAATAGGTATTAAAACCTATCCTTATTTAGAAGATATTGGCATACATACAATCGGAGATTTAGCTAACTTTACGAATATCAATGAATTAGAAACAATCTTAGGTAAAAATACAGAAGAGATCATTCAACGTGCGAATGGAGAAGATGACTCTGAATTATCTTTAGAGTATGATATGAAATCCATTAGTGTATCGGAGACATTCTTAGAAGATGTAACAGATTATGAAGAATTACGTGGTTTAATTCGCTTATTATCACGTCGTTTAAGTCAAAGACTCTATCGTGAAAAGAAAGCTGGTTATTCAATCAGTATTCGTATTAAATATCATGATTTCATAAATAAAGATCGTTCCAAACAATTGGATTATCCTATTTGGCAAGGGGATGATATTTTTGTGAATGCGATTGATTTATTTGAAAAGAATTGGACAGAAGAACCGGTACGATTACTAGGTATCGCCATTAGTAAATTTACGGATGAAAACTATGATCAATTATCTTTATTTGATGAATCATTATCTAAAATGAATGAAACAAAATCTGTTTTACATGACCTAAATAAACAATTAGGGTCTAAAATATTAATACGTGCAAGTGATTTAGATAGGGATGAAGAATGAAACTTGAAAAAGCATTAGAACAATATCTTACACATATTCAAATCAATGAAGGATTATCTTTAAGAACGGTTAAATCTTATCAATCTGATTTAAATCAATATTTTTCTTATCTTAAAGAAAAAGGGATTACGGATACGAAAAAGATAAGTGATCAAGTCATTGAAGATTATTTAATCGAATCTAGAAAAAAGAAAAGTGCGACAAGTATTTCTAGACTTGCGGCATCTATTCGTTCTTTTCATCATTATCTAACTTTTATGTATGATGAAAATGACCCTTCCTTAAATATTGAAGTACATCGTGGGGAAAAGAAATTACCTATATTTTGTACAGTAGAAGAAATCAATCGTCTGATGTCTTCTTTTGATGATTCAATTCCGAAAGAAGCATTAGATCACGCTATATTAGAATTAATCTATGCATGTGGTTTACGTGTATCAGAAGCAGTATCCCTTACCATTAATCGTGTTGATTTAGAAACTGGATTTGTACGTGTATTAGGGAAGGGGAATAAAGAAAGAGTCGTTCCAATTGCGACAGGTAGTATCCCTACAATCAAACACTATTTACTTGTTGTAAGGCCATTATATTTAAAACGTAAATCGAATTTATTCTTTATTAATCGATTCGGTAAAAAGGTTACAACACGTTATGTACAAGCTATGCTAAAATTAAAATGTGATGAAGTAGGGATTAAAAAACATATCACACCGCATAAACTTAGACATAGTTATGCAACCCATCTATTACAAGGTGGTGCAGACTTAAGAAGCATTCAAGAAATGCTTGGACATAGTGATATACAAACTACAGAAATCTATACACACGTTCAAAATAAACATGTATTTGAATCCTATGAAAAATTTCATCCAGGATTCAACAAAG
>CADBUH010000092.1 GCA_902797775.1 uncultured Erysipelotrichaceae bacterium
TCTTCATTATGACTTTTCCCACAAGCAGAAGTAACCACAAACTTTCGCGTAGAATCTTCTTGAATAATCTCTTTTACTTTTTTGAATTGTGCAGCATTCGCAACACTACTTCCACCAAATTTCGCTACTTTAATCATTGTGTTACCTCCATTACAAATGCGATATCATTCACCTTTGTATATTCATATAATTCTTTCAGTGTCATTGGTTTTGTGAGAATGGTTGTTTCAGATAAAACTTCTTTAACAAATGGACAGTTATGATCCATGGTAGAAAAGCGTAGATAGAAAGAAGAGGTTCTTGAAAGATGATTTCTTCCTTCTTGAATATCTTTTTGAAATAAAGTTGGAGAAGATAATACATCTTGTACAACCGCATGTGCAGTCGGTTCTCCTCCTGCCCCTTTTCCAATATATCCACTTTCTTTTAATGTATCACTCGTCATAAAGACCGCATTTGTTTCATTTGTGATTTTCGAAAGGATAGAATCTTTTGAAACAAGGGTTGGGATTACAGATAAGGAGATTTCATTCTCTTCTTGAACTCCTTGAACAAGTAGTTTAATGATTCCATCATGGTTTAAAGCATAGGTTTGATCCTCAAAAGATAGAGATCGTATTCCATAAACTGGTACTTCTTCAATCGGAATATAGGTTTGAAAAGATGTGAGCGCTGTAAGGACCCCCTTATAACGTGCATCATATCCATCAATATCATCGGTTGAATCTTGTTCGGCAAATCCATTCTGTTGTGCTTGACTTAAGGCTTCTTCAAAAGATAATCCTTCAGCTACTTTGGTAAGAATATAATTGGTTGTCCCATTCATAATTCCATAAAAGGAATGAATCTTATCAATACGTTGTACCCGATTCATTTCATGAATCCAAGGGATACCTCCTGCTACACAAGCTTCATAACGTAAAGAAACTTGGTTCTTACATGCGATTTCATATAAATCCATAAAATATGTCGCTAACATCTTCTTATTGGAAGTAACCACATGTTTATGGTGTTCTAATGCTTCCTTTACATAGGTATAGGCAGGTTCTAATCCACCCATACACTCAATGATGAGGTTTATATCTTCATCCTGTAAGATTTCTTCATAAGAAAGTGTCATCCTAGTATCATCGATTTCACTTTCCTCTTTCACTAAGATTCTTACAAGTTCTAATTCTTCTTTTTTATCTAGGATTGTTCGTACTTCTTTTCCTACAACCCCACATCCTAATAATCCAATTTTCATACTTTTTACCTTGTTTTTATTTTGAGTACAGTTGTATTCAAAACACAAACATAGTATCATGACAGAGTCGATGTGACAAGGAGACAAGTATGAAATACTTTAGCACAAGGGATAAAAATAATATCGTAGATAGTAAACAAGCCATCCTACATGGGCTTTCCGAAGATGGAGGATTATATCTTCCTACCTCTTTTCCCCATGTCTTACCATTAGAGAAACTTCAATCTTTTTCTTACCATGAATTAGCTTGTCATATTATTCATTTATTCTTTGATGAGTTTAACGAAGAAGAGATTCGACAATGTGTGAATAATGCCTATGATGATAAATTTGATACAGAAGAAATTACACCTGTAAGGCAATTAAAGGATTGTGGGTTAGTAGAACTGTTTCATGGACCAACCTATGCCTTTAAAGATGTCGCTTTATCTTTCTTACCACAAATTATGAAATATGCGAATGATGGAAAGGAAATCATGATTTTAACTGCGACAAGTGGAGATACAGGAAAAGCAGCCTTAGAAGGTTTTAAAGATGTGGCACATACACATTTGATAGTTTGTTATCCAGAGGATGGTGTATCAAAGATTCAAAAAAGACAAATGCAGACAAGTTTAGGAAAGAATGTTTCTGTATTATCAATTAATGGAAACTTTGATGATTGTCAAAGGATGGTTAAAAAAGCTTATCAAGATAAATTAATAAGAGACTCTTTAGATACGATGGTTTTATCCAGTGCTAACTCCATTAATATTGGTCGTCTCGTACCACAGATTGTTTATTATTTTTACTCTTATTTCAATCAAGTTTCAAAGGGAATCCTTGGATTAAATGAGGAAGTTGATTTTGTAGTTCCTACTGGAAACTTTGGGGATATCCTTGCGGGTTATTTCGCTAAATTAATTGGTTTACCGATTCATCACTTAATCTCTGCCTCAAACACAAATCATGTTTTATCAGATTTCTTGTCAACAGGTATCTATGATCGTAATCGTAGTTTCCATGAAACAATGTCTCCATCCATGGATATCCTAATCTCTAGTAATTTAGAAAGATTACTCTATCTTTCTTGTGAAGATGATTCTTATATTAAAGAGTTGATGTCTTCTTTAGAAAAAGAAGGAAACTATGAAATTGATTCTTCCATGAAGGATAGGATACAAGAAACCTTCCTAGGTTATTGGGCAAGTGAAGAAGATTGTAAGAAGGAAATTCAAAGACGTTATGAAGAAGAGAATATCCTTGTGGATCCTCATACAAGTGTAGCCTTAAGTGTATTACGTAAACATCGAGAATTAACTGGTTCTACAATCCCAACGATTGTATTATCAACTGCCTCCATCTTTAAATTTCCTAAAAGTATCTTAGAAAGTCTTAAGGTTGAAGTACCAGAGGATGATTTTGAAGCACTCAATCAATTATCTTCAATCGCAAACGAAGAGATTCCAAAGAATATTCAAAAGTTAAAAGAATTACCAATTCGTTTTAATACTTGTGTAGAAAAAGAAGATGTCTTATCTACCTTTGCGTCAATCATAAAGGAGGCAAAACAATGATTACGATTAAAGTCCCTTGTAGTACTTCTAATTTAGGTCCAGGATTTGATTGTCTTGGTTTATCTTTAGATTTATACAATACCTTTTATGTGGAAGATAGTTCTTCTTTTCTAGTAACTGGATGCGAAGAACGTTTTCAAAATGAAGACAATTTATTCCTACAAGCATATAAACAAACTTTTGAAGGTTCCCCAATTCCAATCCATGTGGATTTTGATTGTGAGATCCCTGTTTCAAGAGGACTCGGTTCAAGTTCAACGTTAACAGTTGGTGGTATTGTGGCAGGATATTGTATACAAAAGAAACCACTTAACAAAGAAGAACTGCTCCAAATCGCTACAAGAATTGAGCATCATCCTGATAATGCAGCTCCATGTATTTATGGAGGATTATGTGCGAGTTTAGTTAATGATGATAAAGTTAAAACATATCAACTTCCTTTATCCTCTTCTTTCATCTTTACCGTTATCATTCCCGATTATGAAGTTTCTACCCAACAAGCTCGTAGTGTATTACCAGATACGTATTCTAGGGATATTCTTGTCCATAGCACTTCTTCTGCA
>CADBUH010000093.1 GCA_902797775.1 uncultured Erysipelotrichaceae bacterium
GACCGGGTGATAAAGTATGAAAGGTATTTTAGGACGTAAGCTCGGCATGACACAGGTCTTCACAGAAAACGGAAACTTAATTCCAGTAACTGTGATTGAAGTATTACCAAACGTCGTGTTGCAAAAGAAAACAACGGAAGTTGATGGATACGAAGCACTACAACTTGGTTATGAAGATGTGAAAGAACATCGTAGTAACAAACCAGCAATGGGACACGCAAAGAAAGCAAACACTGCTCCAAAACATTTCATTCAAGAAATTAAAGCAGATGAATTATACGCAACTGCTGAAGTTGGATCAGAATTAAAAGCAGATGTATTTGCGGCAGGAGATGTTGTAGATGTAACTGGTATCTCAAAAGGTAAAGGTTATACAGGAACAATCAAACGTTATAACGCACATCGTGGTCCAGTATCTCACGGTGGTAGTAAAAACATTAGACATATTGGTTCCTTAGCAACAACTGGTCGTAATAACGGTCGTATTGAAAAGAACACACCAATGCCTGGACAAGATGGTGGATTCACCACTACAAATCAAAACTTAACAATCGTTAAGGTTGATGCAGAAGAAGGATACATCCTTGTAAAGGGAAATGTACCTGGTCCACGTAAAGGTTATCTCGTAATCAAGACAACTGTTAAACCAGTAAAACATGTAGATGTTGAAGAACTTATCTCTTATCAAACAGAAGAACCTGTTGTAGAAGAGGTTGTTGAAGAAGTTGCTGAAGAAGCAGTTGTAGAAGAAGTTGTAGCAGAAGAAGCTGCTGCAAGTGAAGAATAGGAGGGTAAACAATGTCTAAGATTGATGTATTCAATTTGGAAGCAAAAAAGGTTAAGACCATTGAGCTCTCCGATGAAGTGTTTGGAATCGAACCAAACCAACAAGCAATTTATGATGCAGTACTTGCTTATCAAGCAGGACTAAGACAAGGAACACATTCTACCTTAACAAGAGCATTTGTCTCTGGAACAGGTAAGAAACCATTCCGTCAAAAGGGAACTGGTAGAGCTCGTCAAGGTTCTACACGTGCTACACAATGGAGACATGGTGCAATCGCATTTGGGCCTCATCCACGTAAGTATGGCATCAAGTTAAACCGTAAAGTTCGTAGATTAGCACTACGTAGTGCACTAAGTGAAAAACTATTAGGAAATAATCTCACTGTTGTAGAAAACATTAGCTTTGATGAAATCAAAACTAAGAAAGCAGTTAAATTAATGGAAGCATTTGGCTTCGATCGTAAGACATTATTTGTAGCAGATGCACAAGAAGATTACGATAATGCATACTTCTCAATGCGTAATATTCCAAATGCATTACTTGTATCAGTGAGTGAACTCAATGTGTATGACATCGTCAACGCTGACAAGATTGTCTTCACAGAAGCTGCAGCAGAAAAAGCTGGGGAGGTACTTGCATAATGAGTGCTAGAGATGTAATTATTCGCCCAATTATCACAGAAAAGTCTATGCGTGAAAATGCAGAAGACAACAAGATTGTCTTCGAAGTAAAGAAGGGCGCGAATAAAACCGAAGTTGCGCAAGCAATTAAGGAAATCTATAACATCGTTCCAGAAAAGGTAAACGTACTTAACGTTCGCCCTAAGGCAAAGAGAATGGGACGCTATGTAGGTAAAACAAGTGCAATGAGAAAAGCAATTGTGAAATTACCAGAAGGACAAGATATTAGCTTGTTCAATGATGAGAACAAATAAGTTTGTTCGAACTATCGGAGGAAGACGCGATCTCCGGATAAGATGCGAAAGGAAGAGAGAAAATGGCAGTAATTAAGTACAAGCCAACGACGAATGGTCGTAGAAACATGTCTACGTTGTCGAATGATCGAATCACTAAGACAAAACCAGAAAAGTCACTCGTCGTTGCAAAGAAGAAAACAGGTGGCCGTGGTAACACAGGTCGTATCACAACTCGTCATCATGGTGGTGGCGCAAAACAAAAATATAGAATTATCGATTTCAAGAGAAACAAGGATAACGTAATTGGAACCGTAGCAGCAATTGAATACGATCCAAACCGTAATGCGAATATCGCACTCATCAATTACTTAGATGGTGAAAAACGTTATATCCTATGTCCTCAACAACTAGAGGTTGGAAACAAGGTTGTCAGTGGAGAAAGTGTTGATATCAAAGTTGGTAACGCAATGGAATTAAAACACATCCCTGAAGGTACCTTCGTACACTGTGTAGAATTAACACCTGGTAGAGGTGGACAAATGGCAAGAGCTGCTGGATGTTCTGCACAAATTCTTGGTTTCGATGGTCCATACGCAACATTACGTTTAAGTAGTGGTGAAGTAAGAAAAGTATTCTCAAACTGTCGTGCGACAATCGGTATCGTTGGTAACGAAGACTACAGCTTAATCAATATTGGTAAAGCTGGTCGTACAAGACATATGGGCATCCGCCCAACCGTACGTGGTTCTGCGATGAACCCAGTTGATCACCCACACGGTGGTGGTGAAGGTAGAACGCCAATTGGACGTAAATCACCAATGACACCTTGGGGTAAGAAAGCTATGGGTGTTAAGACACGTAAACATAAGAAAGCCTCAAACGCTCTCATTATGAGTAGAAGAAAAGGGAAATAAACTGAAAGGAGATAGTTAAATGGCAAGAAGTGTTAAAAAAGGTCCATTCTGCGATGCACACCTAATGAAAAAAGTAGAAGCACAAAACGCAGCAAATAAAAAAGAAGTCATTAAGACTTGGTCACGCCGTTCAGTGATATTCCCAAGTTTCGTGGAACACACATTCGCGGTGTATAACGGAAAAGATTTCATCCCTGTTTATGTAACAGAAGATATGGTTGGACATAAATTAGGAGAATTCGTATTAACACGTCGCTTTGGTGGACATGGCGATAATAAGATTGAAGGTCGTGGACAAGCTACAATCAACGTAAGCAATACACCTTCAGCACCAGCTCCAGCAGCTGAAGATAAGGAAGCGTAGGAGGAAAGAAAGATGGATGTAAAAGCAACAGCAAAAACCGTTCGATATACTCCACGTAAAGTAAGACTTGTCTTGGATCTAATTCGCGGTAAATCAGTAGAAGAAGCATTAGCAATTCTACAATTCACACCAAATCATGCGGCTGATGCAGTAGCGAAAGTAGTAAAGAGCGCTGCAGCAAATGCATCACATAACCATCAATTAGATGAAAGCAACTTAAAGATTAAGAGTTGCTATGCGGATGAAGGAATTGTGTTAAAGCGTTACATGCCTAGAGCAAAAGGTAGTGCTTCACAAATCTTAAAGAGAACAAGCCACATCACAGTAGTGGTTTCAGATGATTAAGAAAGGAAGGTCAGAATAGATGGGACAAAAAGTTAGCCCAATTGGCATGCGTGTAGGTGTCATTCGTGATTGGGAATCAAGATGGTACGCAGATAAAGCTAA
>CADBUH010000094.1 GCA_902797775.1 uncultured Erysipelotrichaceae bacterium
TCCAGTTTTAATACGTAAGGATGTAAAGAATAACATGAACCCAATCGCAGTAACGATATCTGGATTTAACATTGGTAAGTTATTAACCTGATTAATCGTTTCACGAATAATACGACGGTTCTTTGATAAACCAATGGCAGTGATTGTCCCTACAATTGTTGAGATAATCGTCGCTAAGACTGCACATAGTACCGTATATCCAATCGCAGTCATAATCATACGATCTGAGAACATCCTCTCATACCACTGTGTAGAGAAACCGGTAAACTTAGACAAAGACTTTGAAGAGTTAAAACTAAATAATACAACGTATAGAATAGGCAAATAGAAGAACAATAACATCAATGCCACATAGATACGTTCATGAACTTTTGTCTTTTGTTCCATTTAGTTCACCTCCGCTTCTTTTGGCTCACGATCCAGTTTTCTCATAACATACATAGAGATTAAGATAATGATTGCCATGATGAGACTAATCGCAGAACCAAAGTTCCAGTCTCCTGTTTGTATAAAGTAATTTTCAATTAAGTTACCAATCAATAAGTATTGTCCTCCACCTAAGAATTTAGGAATGAAGAAACTGGATACTGCTGGTAAGAATACTAAGGTAATTCCACTTACAACACCTGATAAAGAGAGTGGTAAGATAACCTTCAAGAAAGTTTGTCGGCCATTCGCTCCTAAGTCATGCGCTGCAGTAATTAAAGCCGGATCAATCTTTGATAAAGCTGTATAAACTTGAAGAATCATAAATGGTAAGAAGTTATAAACCATACCAATATAGACTCTTATTTCACTACTTAAATCCACATAGGATAATAATCCTCTCCAAGCATACGTTCTAACTAATACATTAATCCACATTGGTAAAGTTACTAATAGAACCATAATGGCTTGATTATTTGGTTTCATCTTCGCAAAGATATAAGCACATGGATATCCTACAAGGATACAGATTGCGGTTGTGATTAAGGCCACCTTAAAGGAACGCCATAAGACTCCAGGAAAGATTGGATCTTGGAAGAAACGTGCAAAGTTCTCTAAGGTAAACTGAAATGTTAAGACATCATTTCCTCTTACAGTAAAGGCATATAACACAATCATAATCATTGGCACAATAATCATGATGGCTGCCCATACAATATAAGGATAGACTAATCGACTAAATCCCTTCATTTTATGCCCCCATCTTTCTCATTACATGCACATCTTCTGGAGACCACGTTAAACCAATACGTTCTCCTTCTTCAATATGATCGGTTGTCTCTAACTTCAATTCACGACCTTGGGTAGAGAATGTCACATGATAATCCCCTTCCGTAATGGTTTCATCATCAAAGTCATATTTCACATCCCAAATTTCAACACGGGATTCATCCTCTAAGTTCCAAGCTGTCGCATCTGCCCAACGAATTAAGTCAGTATCTAAGGCAACGGATTCTTTAATCTCATCTACGGTTGTGATAAAGTCAAAGGCTTGAATACCTTCTTCCTTATTTTCATCTTCAATAACCGTAGGTTCTACAACATAGATTTTAATTGTGATTTCAGTTCCTTTATCTGTCGCAAAGGTACAATCATAACTTCCAACCTTTTCTTCTACGTTATATTCCACTTTACTGAGGGATACATATTCATCCTCATCATCCCAAGCTTGTGCATTCGCACGTGTGATTACATCACTTCTAGTGAGAGTAGGAACATCTTCTAAATCCATATAGAAGCTAGAAGCACTAATATGTTCATGGGCTTCTTTATTCTCAATGTCTCGATTCGCAGTTACATGCATCGTTACGGTTTTCGATGTACCAGAAGAAGTTTCTACAATCACTGCATAGTGTACTCCCTTAAAAAGAACCGATTTCACTTCTCCATTAATTAATCCTTTATTACGAGGCACAATATCAATATCTTCTGGTCTTAATACGATATCAACAGGTTCATTTTCTTTAAATCCTTTATCGACACATTCATAATCTGCATCATCAAAATGAACTAAGTTATCTTTAATCATCACTCCATCAATAATATTGGAATCTCCAATAAATCTTGCACAGTATTCATTCACTGGTTCGTTATAGACTTCTAATGGTGTTCCAATTTGTTCAATTTCACCATCACGCATAATCACAATCTTATCGGACATCGTTAAAGCTTCTTCTTGATCATGTGTAACAAAGATAAAGGTAATACCTACTTCTTGTTGGATTTGTTTTAATTCTAATTGCATTTCTTTTCTTAAGTTCTTATCTAACGCACTTAAGGATTCATCGAGTAATAGAACACGTGGTTCATTTACAAGTGCTCTCGCAATCGCCACACGTTGTTGTTGACCACCAGATAAAGTAGTCACATCACGATGTTCAAACTCTTCTAGCCCCACTAAAGAAATCATACGTTTAACTTTTTGATCAATAATATCTTTTGGTTCTTTCTTAATCTTTAAACCAAATGCGATATTTTCATAAACATCTAAATGAGGAAATAAAGCATAGTGTTGGAACACTGTATTAACATCTCTTTTATAAGCTGGAACAGTAGCGATATCTTCGCCATCCATAATGACATGTCCTTCATTTGGTTCTAAGAATCCCGCAATGATTCTTAATAAGGTTGTCTTACCACAACCAGAAGGCCCTAATAGGGTTACAAATTCATTCTCATAGATATCAAGAGATATTCCCTTTAAGACCACTTGTCCATCAAATGTTTTTGTAACGTTTTGTACCTGAATTAATTTCTTCATGCTGTTTCCTCCTAGAAGATTGGTGGTGTACTAATCCATAGTACATGCACAATCTTATTTGTACGATTTTCTAAATAGTGGCTTTCATTTCCTTTTATATAGAA